>JAGNMU010000066.1:4945-13451 GCA_017991005.1 Gemmatimonadaceae bacterium
GCCTGATGCAACGGCGTGCCGTGTGCATGAAAGCCGTCGGGGTTGAAACGGTTCGGATCTTCGCCCGCTTCGAGCAACAATTGCACCACGGCCACCTGCTGGCCGATCCCGGCCAACGCCAGCGCGCGATGGCGTTCATCAGGCGACGCCGATGACAGCAGCGCGCGCGCCTCGTCGACGCGCCCCAGTCCCGCCGCCTTCGGGAGATCATCCACGCGGGCGCCACGCGCAACCAACGCCTCGGCGGCATCGACATACCCGAACACGAGCGCGGTCATCAGCGGCGATTGCCACGCCCCGCGTCCGGCGCCCTCGGGGTCGGCACCAGAGTCCATCAGCACGTGCACCAGCGGCACCTGCACGCCAGCATCCGCCGGTGGCGTGCTCGAGACCAGCATACTGAGCGTCGTACACTCCGCGCCATACAGGTGCGCGAGTGCGTCCACCTGGGCGCCCCGACGCAGCAACAGCCGCGCGATCTCGGTGGCATTGGCCGGCGACCGTTGTCGGTGCCCCTCCACACCGTTGGCCGCGAGATAATGCAGCAGCGTCGCGGCATGGGTCGGGGGATCGTGAGCGGTGAGCCGCGACGATCGTGCGTGCACCAACGTGGCATCGGCGTCGAGCATTGCCTCCAGCAGGTCGAGCTCACCATGAATCACCGCTTCGACCGCGCGCTCGAATTCGCGCACCGCCGATCCGGTGGTGCCGATCGCGGTGACCAGCGTCTCGAGCGCGGCCCAGTCGCGCAGCCCGTGTCGCCGAGCCACGGCGAGCCGCATGTCGTCGCGTGTCAGTGGCGCAGCACACATCTCGGCGTCCGTCAGATCACGCGGCTTCCACGTCACCTCCGCATCGAGAAACTGCGGCAGATGACTGTTCAGCAGGGCCAGCGTCGCCGTATCACCCGATTCATGACCGATCAGCAACGCGGTGGCCTGCGCGTCATACGCCTCGAGCGGCGCATCCCACGGAAGGTGCGAATAATCTGGCATACGCTGGTGGGCCAAGGGACTGAATGCGACGCGTGATTCCGGAGGGCTCCGAAATAAAATGGTGACGGTACCAGCCGTCGGTGATGCTACGATGTCCCCATGCTTGCCGCCGCACATTCCGCCGCCGTCCTCGGCATTGACGCCCTCGATGTCACCGTCGAGGTGCATGTAGCCAATGGGCTGCCACAGTGGACGCTGGTCGGTCTGGCCGCGACGGCAGTGAAGGAGAGCCGAGACCGCGTCGGGGCGGCTCTGGCCAACTCGGGGTTCACGATCCCGCCTCGACGGATCACCGTGAACCTCCAGCCTGCCGACACACCCAAAACCGGAACCGCCTACGATCTTCCGATTGCACTCGCTTTGCTCGCCGCCAGCGGACAATTGCCGACGGAGGCGTTGCAGGGCGTGTGCGCCATCGGAGAACTGGGACTCGATGGACACCTGCGCGCGGTGCGCGGCGTCCTGGCTGTGGCGCGGCACGTCGCCGCGACCAGTCAGGCGCTGCTCATCGTGCCACCGGACAACGTACACGAAGCGATGTGTGTCCCCCAGGCGCGCGCCGCGACACGCCAGACGCTGGCCGAACTGGTGCAGGCGCTCCGGGACGGCGCATTGCGTGCCGACGTGCGTCGGGACGCGCCCGTTCAGGTCGCGACGAATGCACCCGACCTGGGCGATGTCGTGGGACAAACCATGGCTGTTCGCGCGCTGGAGATTGCCGCGGCTGGCGCGCACAACCTGTTGTTGGTCGGACCGCCGGGCGCCGGCAAGACCATGCTGGCACGTCGGCTGTCGGGCATTCTGCCGCCACTCGATGACGATGAAGCGTTGGAGGTGATGGCCATTCAGTCGGTGGCCGGATTGTTGGGTGGCACGGCGGGCGCCAGCGTCGCCGACACCGAGCGTCCGTTTCGGGCACCACATCACTCCATCTCGACGGCCGGACTCGTCGGGGGCGGCAGCTGGCCACGCCCTGGCGAAGTGAGTCTGGCGCATCGGGGGGTGCTGTTCCTCGATGAACTGTCGCTCTTCCCGCGCAGCACACTCGAGGCGCTTCGGCAGCCGCTGGAGGATGGTGTGGTGGTCGTCGCCCGCGTCGCACGCGCCGTACGGTTCCCCGCGCGATTCTCACTCGTGGCAGCCAGCAATCCCTGTCCGTGCGGCTACGCGGGCAGCCACGAACGCCACTGTCGCTGCTCCGTGGCTGATATCGAACGCCATCGATCGCGATTGTCCGGACCGCTCGCCGATCGCATCGATCTGCACGTCACCGTGCAACGGGTCGCGCCCGATGCGCTGGTCAATCACGAACCTGTCCAGCGGTCCTTGGTGGTGCGCGAGCGCGTGCTGCGCGCCCGCCTTCGCCAACGACAGCGCTACGCACACATTCGCGTGAGCAGTCGGCAGCACGAGAGCGGCGACCCCGGTGTAACCAACGCCTCCGCGCCGACACGACTGCTGGCGCCGGTCTCGCGACTCGACGTGGACGCGCGGACCATGCTCGTGCGCGCGGCCGACCGCCTCGCACTGTCCGCGCGGGGCTATCACCGCGTCCTGCGCGTTGCACGCACCATCGCCGATCTCGATGATGAAGACGCCGTACGACGCGATCACATCGCCGAAGCCTTGCGATTTCGCCCGGCACAGGAGGAGCCCACAGTGGTTGGACCCGCGGCGTGACCGCGGTCGTCACACGCCGTTAGATTGACGTCTCGCGCGGGGTCACCTTCTGGGACGACAATCATGGGCTGTCTTTCTCGCATCGGCTGTCTGGTGGTTGTCGTCGGCGCCGGTGCGGCGGGCTGGTGGCTGTATGGCGATCAATTGCCGTCCACGTTGTCACGGGCGGCCGGACGCGCCGCCGACAAAGTGAGCGACGTGTCCGGCACCGCCATGCCAGGTTCGCGAACTCGGCGTGACACGGTGTCGGCAGAGCGGGGCACACGCGGCGCCGGCGCGCGTGCGGGCGACGACACCAGCCGAAGTGACGCGCTCGCGTGGGCCACCATCGTCTCGTCTTCCGAGGGTGCCACAGGCGCGCGCAGCGGGACCGGCGCATCGGCTTCGCCTTCGGCGTCGGCGCTTGCGCCGCTGACGCGACGTGATGGTCCGGCCTTCGTCAACCTGGGCGCCGGTGAACTGGCAACGGCGTTGGGCGGCGCCCTGCCGCGTCAATTGCCGAAATCGGCCACTCGCGTGCAGCTCGCGCTGGATGGCGATCAGCTGCTGGTGCGCGCGGCGCTCGACGCGACCGAGATCGCAGGTGATGGCACCCTCGGTCGGTTGCTGGGTACGGCATTGTCAGGGCGAGATTCCGTGCAGTTCGGTGGCACGTTGACGCCCCTTCGCCCCGGAATGGCGCAGTATCGCGTCGAATCCCTGCGTCTCAAGGGTGTCGATGTGCCGCCGCGACTCATTCCGCTGGTGATCGGGTCGCTGCGACGCGGTGCACGGACCGACGGACTCGACGACAACGCGTTTGCGTTGCCGCTGCCACGCGTCGTGGCCGACCTGCGACTCGCCAATTCACGTCTGACGTTGTACAAGGCTGTTCCGGCGCCGTAGCGCCGCGCATGCCCCGACTTCGTTTGGCACCCGTGACCGCCTTCGCCCCCGCACCCCACTTCGCATGAGCACGCGCCGCATCCTCGTTGTCGACGACGAACCCGGAATCCGACAGGCACTCGGCCAGCTGCTCGAGTACGAGGGGTTCGAGGTGCGCACGGCGTCCGGTGGCGTTGAGGGGATCAGTGAATACGAGAAGTTCCGGCCGCAGCTCGTGTTTCTCGACGTCAAGATGGCGGGTCTCGACGGGCTCGAGGTGTTGCGGCGCATTCGTCTGATCGACGCCAATGCCGTGGTCGTGATGATCAGCGGACACGCCACGATTCAGACGGCGGTCGAAGCCACGCAGCTGGGCGCCTATGACATTCTCGAGAAGCCGCTCGATACCGATCGTGTGCTGGTGCTGCTCCGCAACGCGTTCGAACAGCGCACGCTCACCGAAGAAAACGAGCGGCTGCGGCAGACGATCGACTCGCGCTTCGAAATCGTCGGGCGGACGTATGTCATTCGCGCGCTGCTCGAACGCATCGAGAAAGTCGCCGGTACTCCGGCGCGCGTCCTCATCACGGGCGAAAACGGTACCGGCAAGGAACTGGTTGCACGCGCGATTCATCGCGGATCGCCGCGCGCCAAGAAGCCGTTTGTCGAGGTGAATTGTGCGGCCATTCCGTCGGAGCTGATCGAGAGCGAGCTGTTCGGGCATATCAAGGGATCGTTCACCGGCGCGATCAACGATCGTGCTGGAAAATTCGAACAGGCCGACCAAGGGACGCTCTTCCTCGATGAAATCGGCGACATGTCACTGTCGGCACAGGCCAAAGTGCTGCGCGTGCTACAGGACGGCGTGGTGACACGCATCGGCGGGAACAAGCCCGTGCAGGTGGATGTGCGCGTGCTGGCCGCCACCAACAAAGATCTCGAAGCGGAGATCGCGGGCGGACGCTTTCGTGAGGATCTCTTCTACCGGCTCAATGTCGTCCCCATCACCGTGCCACCGCTGCGCGAACGCCGGGAAGACATCGAGCAGCTGGTGATTCACTTTTTGCGGCAGCTGGCGGCGCGCGACGGGTTGCCGGCGCGCGAGATCACCGGCGATGCACTGCGGCAGCTGTCGGAACTCGATTGGCCCGGCAACGTGCGCGAACTCCGCAACACCATCGAGCGGCTGGTCATTCTGGCCACCGGTTCGGTGATCAACGCGGCCGATGTCGAACGCCTCGTTGGCCGGCGGGTGGTCGAACCGGCCGGACTCGGCAACCTGGTGGACTGCAATACCTTTGAAGAGTTCAAAGCCGCGGCGGAGCGCGCCTTTCTGGTGGCGAAACTGCGGGCCTTCGACTGGAACGTCTCCGAGACGGCGCGGGCGCTCGACATGCCCCGGTCGAATCTCTACAAGAAGATCGAGCGTTATGGTTTGACGCGGGAAATTTCGCCCGATTCTCTCTCCTGACGGTTTGATGAGCGATCGCAACTGGGAAGCCGAGCTGGCCAAGATCGACAAGCAGCTGGCGTCGGTGTCCGATGAACAGCTGCTGGCCGAGAGCAAGCCGGTGCCGGCGGGGAAGGCGGCGCCGGGCAAACTCACTGCCGGCGCTGCCAGCGCGCCCGCCGCCGCCGCGCCTCAGCGGTCGGCCACAACGGCGCAGGGCCGCAGTTGGGTGGCATGGATCAAAGTGGTGGTCGCCGTCACCGCCGCCGGCGGCCTGATGTTCTGGCCTTGGCCAGCGCGGTGTGGTGCCCCGCTCATCGGATTTACCGCCGCCACCGGTGCGGTCGCGGCGCTCGGGCTCTGGAGCGCCGTTGGGACGTGGCGACACCGGCTTGGCTTGGCGCACATCGCGTCGCTGCTCGTGACGCTGTGGGGCGCCGTGCTTGGTGCGCGGGAGATCCTGCCGCGGGTCGGATACGCGGTCCCGTCCATCGAACGCGCAGCGCAGTGGAGCTGCGAAGGTCTCCCGGTGCTCCCGGTCACACCTTCCGATTCGCCGACCGGCCTCCCGTCGGACCTCCCCGCCAACGGCGCGCCCGCTGGCGCGCCCGCTGGCGGGCCACCGGCCGCGGGAAATCCCGCCTAGTCCGCGCTGGCTCCCGATCGATGGTCGCGCCAGTGGACGGGTACGCTAGCTTTCACGGATGTCCAACACCTTCAAGAACTTCATCGGCGGCCAGTGGGTGGCGCCGAGCACCGATAGCTATTTCGACAATCGGAATCCGGCCGACACGGATGATCTAATCGGCCGCTTCCCCGCATCAGGCATTGCCGATGTGGAGGCCGCCGTTGCCAGCGCGCAGCGCGGATTTGCGCTGTGGAAGCGCACGCCGGCCCCGGCGCGTGGTGATGTGCTGCGCCGAGTTGGCGACCTGATGGCGGCGCGCAAAGAAGAAATCGCGAACCTGATGACGCGCGAGATGGGCAAGCCACTCGCCGAAACGCGCGGCGATGTGCAAGAAGGCATCGACACGGCGTATTACGCGGCAACCGAAGGGCGCCGGCTGTTCGGGCACACGGTACCGAGTGAGCTCGCCAACAAGTGGGCGATGAGCATGCGGCGTCCGATTGGTGTGTGTGGCCTGATCACGCCGTTCAACTTCCCGATGGCGATTCCGACGTGGAAGGCGTTTCCCGCGTTGTTGTGCGGAAATGCGGTCATTCTCAAACCCGCCGAAGACGTGCCGCACACGGCCACCGTCCTCGTCGAGATCCTGCTCGCGGCGGGACTACCGCCGGAAGTGATTCAGCTGGTGCACGGCATGGGCGAAGTGGTCGGGAAGGCGATCGTGGAGCATCCGCTGGTGCCGGTGGTGTCGTTTACCGGATCGACCGAGACCGGTCGACTGGTGGGCGAAACGTGCGGACGTCTGCACAAGCGTCTATCGCTTGAAATGGGCGGCAAGAACGCGCAGATCGTGCTGGACGACGCAGATCTGGCTCTTGCACTTGATGGTGTCCTCTGGGGCGCCTTCGGTACCACCGGTCAGCGATGCACGGCGACCAGCCGGCTCGTGTTGCAGAACGGCATTCACGACACATTCGTCGAACGACTCGTGGCGCGTGCCAACGCGCTGCGGCTGGGCGATGGCCGTGCGACGGGCACCGATGTGGGGCCGCTCGTCAACGATGCGGCCCGCGCGAAGGTGGAGTCGTATGTCGCGATTGGACACGCACAGGGCGCCACGCTTGCGTGTGGCGGCGCGCGTGCCACCGGTGGGGCACTCGACAAGGGCTTCTTTTTCCAGCCCACGATTTTCACCGGCGTGACGGCCGGGTCGCGCCTGGAGCAGGAAGAGATCTTTGGACCCGTGCTGTCGGTGATCCGCGTCGCCAGCGTCGAGGAGGCGTTTACCGTCAACAATGACGTCCGCTACGGACTGTCGTCCTCGGTGTATACGTCCAACGTCAACGTGGCTTTCCGCGCCTTGCAGGATCTGGACAACGGCATCACGTATGTGAACGCACCCACCATCGGCGCCGAAGCGCACCTGCCGTTTGGTGGCGTCAAGGAAACCGGCAACGGTCACCGGGAAGGCGGCTGGGAAGTGTACGAGTTTTATTCGGAGACCAAGGTCGGATACGTGGATTTTTCCGGTGCACTCCAACGGGCGCAGATCGACAACTACTAGTCGACCGTTCTTCGCCTGTCGTCTTTCGTCTGCCGCGCTGTTCCACTCTCACGCCGATCGCCAGCCCTCGTGACCGCTCCCCCGTCCGGATCGCCCACCGACGCCGAACTCCGCGCCAACGCGCTGCGGGCGGCCAACGGGCGTACGCTGGCGCCGCGTGGCGTACGGTTCTCGTGGATCTGGGAGTGGGCCAAGGTCTTTCCGGCCGCGGTCCTACTGTTTCTGGTATTGCGGACGTTCGTTGTCGAGGCGTACAAGATTCCCTCGGGCAGCATGGAGCAGACGCTGTTGGTGGGGGACTTCCTCCTCGTCAACAAACTGCTCTATGGCGCGGAGATCCCCTTCGCTGGGCGCCACCTGCCGGCGATTCGCGCGCCCAAGCGCGGCGATGTCGTCGTGTTTGTCTATCCCGTCGACCCCAGCAAGAACTTCGTCAAACGTCTGGTCGGTCTGCCGGGAGACACGCTCTCGATGCGTGACGGTGTGCTGCTGCGCAACGGACGGCAGCAGGACGAGCAGTATGTGGTGCGGACGCAGCCGGATGCCGATCCGGTGAACGAAGACTTCCGCTGGCAGCGCGGACATGTGGTCAATACCGCGGTTGCCGCCAATCCCGCCGACTCGCTGTTGGGTGCCGCGGCTGTCGACGCATTTCCGAATGGCTACCGGCCGTCGCGCAACAACTGGGGGCCGCTTGTGGTTCCGTCGCAACACTTCTTCGTGCTTGGCGACAATCGCGACAATTCGCTGGACAGTCGGTATTGGGGGTTTGTGCCCGACAGTCTGCTGCGAGGCACACCACTTGCCGTCTATTACAGCTTCTCTCCCGACTCCGCAACGGCGCTGCCGTGGCTGACGCGAATCCGCTGGGGACGCATCGGCAGCGTCGTGCGGTGATCCGGCCGTTCGCGGCCGTGCGTTGACGTGGGGCCGTCGACCGATCACCCTTAAGTCGTCGCACGGACGCCGTCGTTCGCGGCTGGTCTCGCGCGACCGGTACGCCGGTACGCACTCTCCGCTTCGTCGCTCGCTCTCCCGCCACACCGAGCCGCTGTTGCCATGGCAGTAAGCCCTCAGAAGAAGAAAGCGTCGTCGTACGAAGAAGGCTCGTTGGATCAGTACCTGCGCGACATCAGCGCATATCCACTGATCTCCCGGGAAGAAGAGGCAGAACTCGCGCGACGGATTCGCGTGGGCGATCAGGAAGCACTCGACAAGTTGGTGCGCTCCAACCTGCGCTTTGTCGTATCGGTCGCCAAGAAGTACCAGAATCAGGGCGTGTCGCTCTCCGACCTGATCAACGAGGGCAATCTCGGTCTCATTCG
>JAGNMU010000488.1 GCA_017991005.1 Gemmatimonadaceae bacterium
ACTTGTACCCCCACGACGCGATAAAGGCGTCCGCCTGCGCGACAGCCGTGGCATGCACCAGCTGAATCGCCTTGTCGATGTCGAGCTGTCGCTCGCTGATCATCTGACTGGCGATCGACATCCAGTGGCCCACCGGCGTACCGGATTCACCCGCATTGTCCGCCCAGTAGTACGCAATAGTCTTCTGGTCGTCGGTCAACGTCGACTTCGTGTCATAGACCGTCCGCGCGTTGCGATAGAGCGCCGATGCCGTGTCGGTCGCGTATGGCGACGCATCGGGAATCGGGCACTCGTTCCACTTCGCCAGCACAAACGTCCGCACCTCGTTCCAATGCGGCTCGGTCGCGCCCGCCATGTTTGCTGCCGGCAGGGTCTTGGCGCTGGCCGACTTCGGCCGGCCGAGAATCAGACTGCGGTCACTCACGTTGCCGGAACGCTGCTGATTGGCCGGATTGTCCAGCTCCACCGACTCGCTCGCGCCCGACATACTCTGTGTCGCATAGATGCTCGCTGGCGCGTCGTTGTACCACAGTCCGTCGCCCACTGGCGGCGTATACGGCCGACCGCGCGTACCGGAGAATCCGTCGGCGTTGGCCCACGTCACGATGGCCAGACCGATGCGTTGTCCGAGCGAGTCCGAGCGCGCACGTACGTCGACGGCGACACCGGTCTTCATGCGCGCATCCGCCAGAGAATCCGCCACACGTGCCAGCTGCGCCCGCGTGGTGGCCAGTCCTTCGCGCAGCAGCGTATCGAGCACCACGCGCTCTGCGGCAACCGCCACCAGCGTCGCATCAACCGTCGACGGCGCCTCCGCGCGCGGCAGCAATGGAATGCCGTTGAGCGTGCCATCGAGCGCCGGCAGCGATGGATGCGCCGCCGCAATGCCTGCGTACAACGCCGTCGTGGCGTACGCGGTGAGGCGTGAGGCCACCGGCGGCGAGAGACGCTCGACGCGAATCGCCCCGTACAGGGAGTGGACCCATTCCGCCACGAACATCGGATCGGCATCGGCGCGACGTTCGCAGCCGGACAGGCCGGAGAGGCCAAGCAGCATCGCCAGCACGGGCAAACGCCGTGTGACTCGCCGTGTGACTCGCCGTGTGACTGGCTGGACGGGCGCGCAACCACGCGGGGCGCGCGGATGGTGTGGTGCAGTCATGAGCATCGCGAAGGTTGGATGGGGGGGTCGCGCGAACTTACCGCAGAGCCCGGAGCGCGACAACCGTGAATTCCCTCACAGCGGACCGTCCCAGGGGCGCGCACCGTCTGGCCCCTGTCGGGCGCAGCTCGTAGCTTCCACCGGTTGAGTGATTCGTCCCTCAGTCCCCCTGCGATTTGCTCGCGATTTGCTCATGATGACCTCCCGGATTCCGGCGCGTGTGCTCCGCCGCGTCGTCGCCGCTGTCGCCGTCGCCTGCGTCCCTGCCCTCACGCCGCAGACAATCGCCGCGCAGTCGCCGGATGTGCGTGGTGTGGTACGCGACAGCGCCACGGGCGCGCCGGTACCGGGCGTCGTGGTGCTCGCGCTCGATGCACTCGGCGCCACGCTGAGTCGCGCCATCACCAACGAACGCGGCACCTATCGGGTCAATCGCCCGGACGCGACGATGCTGATTCGCGCGGTGCGACTCGGATATCGTCCCACGACCGAGCGACTGCCCACATTGCGAGCGCCGTCGATGACGCTCGACCTGTCGATTGTCACCATCCCACGCGCACTCGAGGCCGTGGACGTGACGGCGGCGCGCGGCTGCCCGGTGCGTACCGATCGCGCAGAGGCGTACGCGCTGCTCGATCAGGCCCGGGCCGGACTGCTGGCGGCCGTGGTCGCGCGCGAACGCCAACCCGCCGAACTCAAGATCCTGCGCTTCGAGCGCTATCTCGATCTCGATGGCATCGAAACCGAGCGGCAGTATGTGCGCATCGATTCGTCGCGGAATGCCAAGACCTCATTCAACGCCGTGCAGAGTGCGGTGGACTTTGTGAATCGTGGCTTTCGCACAGGACCGGTGGGCCAGTACACCTTTCTCGGTCCCGATGCGGACGTGCTGCTCGACGAGCGATTCCAGCGCGGCTACTGCTTCAGCGTCGCTTCAAGCGACACAGCCCGCAGAACGCAGGTCGGCTTGCGTTTCACGCCGGCCGATCGCCGGGATGGTCGCGTGGATATCGATGGCACGTTGTGGATCGACACGGCGGCACGGGCACTCACCGATATTCAGTTCACGTATCTGGGCGTCGAAGCACTGGCCGAGTCATTTGGCGCCGGCGGTCGCGTGAGTTTCCGCACGCTCCCCAATGGATCGCCGTTGATCGACCGGTGGGCGCTGCGGCTGGTGGGCGCCCCCGATACGTTGGTGACCGACGCGGGCACCAGCACGCAGATGTACGCCGTTCGCGAGATCGGCGGCGAACTGGTGCGCGCCCGCTGGGCGGATGGCCAGAGCTGGACAGGTCCGCTTGGCTCAGTGCACATCACGGCCGTGGACAGCAAAGGCGCACCGGCACCGCGTGCGACGATCAATCTGCTTGGCACCGACTACCGCACCACCACCGACGCGGTAGGGCGCGCGACCATCGAACTGGTGCTGCCCGGCCCGTACCAGGTGGTGATCGACGACGAGAAGCTGCGTGCCGTCGATCTGCCGGTGCCGACCGCCAAATCACTCGTGGTGCAACGATCGTCGAGCGCGCTCCTTCGGCTCACCGTTCCAACCGCCGAAGAGTTCATCAGCACGCGATGCAGTCGTGAGGCGTCGCGGCCAACCGATGCATGGCTGCTCGCCCGCGTCTACGGCGCCGATGGACGTCCTGCCGCTGGCGCACATTGGCGCGTCAGCGAGTTGCGCGACGGACGGTGGCGTGTGGTGTCGGACAACGGCATTACGGGCTCAGACGGCATCGTGGCGCTCTGCCGGGGCATCGAAAAGGGTGCGACGGTGGAAGTGGCGGCGTGGCGCGACCCGAAAGACGCCGTCAAGGTTCGCAAAGTGCTCGAGGCGCAGCTGAGCGTCGCACGGATCGCGTTGCCGGTCGTCGCAGTCGTGGCCGCACGTCCGGCCGTGGCGGGTCCCACGCTGACCGTCTCCGGAACGGTTCGCGACTCCACCACCAACGCGCCGGTCGCCGACGCGCGCGTGACGTTCCTTGGAACGCCTTTCGAGGGCGCCACCGATTCGACCGGTGTCTTTGTCGTGGGCGGGTTGTCCTCCGGTGATTTCGTAGTCGAAGTCAGCACCCCGTGGCTCGACTCCATCGGCGCGGTGCATCGCGTGCCCGTGCTGCTGTCGGAAAAGGCCACGGCGCTGTCGCTCTACCTGCCGTCGCTCAACGCGGCGCTTTCGGCGGCCTGTGGTTCCGCCGAGGCTGGCGCGGCGGTGGTCGGTACGGTGTCCAGTCGTTTCCCCACCCCGATGCCGGCTGGTCTGCGTGTGGTGGCCGAATGGATCGACACCACGCGTGCATCCGACGGCACCGCGCGATCGGCGCGTCTCGCGTGGGCACGCGCGGCGGTGGAATCGAGCGGCACGTACCGACTGTGCGGCGTCCCCGCCGGCTCGCGCGTGGCGCTGCGCACCGAAGCGGATACCGCCAC
>JAGNMU010000489.1 GCA_017991005.1 Gemmatimonadaceae bacterium
TCAGCGCGTCGTCGTGCAAGTCGCTTGCGAAGGTCTCTTCGCGGCTGACTTGCTTCTGGGTATCGCGCGGCGACACGATGCTGTCGTCTTCACCACGCACGCGGCGATACATCCACCCGCCCGCCCGCTCGCCCAGTCGTGCGATCAGCGTGTCGCGAGGCCATGCCTGCGCTTCGGCAACCGTCTCCAGTCCCATTCTCTGGAGCGTGTCAACGAAGCGTGGCCCAACCATCGGAAGGTCGCCCAACCGGAAGCGCGCCATGAAATCCACTTCGTGGCCCGGCGACACGCAGAAGACGCCCGTCGCGTCGGTCCCCGGTTTCGGTTTGGCCACTTCCACCGCCATCTTGGCCACCAGGCGAGACGTGCCGCCACCAATCGATACCGAGAGCCCTGTGGCATCCCGCACAGCGCGTCGAATCCGGTGTGCCGTGTCGGCGAGCGACTCGTGTGCGTACAGTGCTTCGGTCCCGCCCATATCGCAGTACCACTCGTCGATGCTCGAGGCCTGCACCACCGGGGCAAACGTCGCGAGGACCTGTTGAATCTCCCGGCTGCGCAGCGAACAGGCGCGGCGGGGCACCGGCACGCACGTCGCCTGGGGACACAACTGCAGCGCGCGGGCAATCGACATCGCCGAGCGCACCCCGTAGGCGCGACACTCGTACGAGGCGCTGCAGACGACACCGCGCGATCCCGGTCGACCGCCGACGATGAGCAGCGTCGCGCGCCCAGCCACCTCGGGATCTTCCTGACGCGCTACGGCCACAAAAAACGCATCGGCGTCCACGAGCAGGATGCGCCGCGGTGCGGGCGAACCCGTCAATGTGATGCGGCGCGCGCCGGGACTGGCCGCCGGCTCGCGCGAAGCGTGTGGGTCCTCACTCATGATGGGCCGCGTGGAGCGAAGCAGTGGCGCGGGAACAGCGCGTCATGACAAGATAGCTGTCATGACTCCTGCGATCCTGCTCGTCCGCAAATCGGGTGTGCCTCACGAGGTGCTGGAATACACGCACGATCCGTCCGTGGCCTCGTATGGACAGGAGGCGGCGGACGTGTTGGGCGTGGACCCATCCTCCGTCTTCAAGACGCTCGTCGCCGATGTCGAAGGCGTCGGGCTCGTCTGTGCGGTGGTTCCCGTCAGCGCGATGCTCGACCTCAAGGCCTTGTGTGACGTGGTGAAGGGTCGGCGGGCGAAGATGGCTGATCCGGCTGCCGCCGAGCGCGCCACCGGATACGTGGTGGGCGGCATCAGTCCGCTCGGCCAAAAGCGGGCGCTGCCGGTGGTGATCGATGCAAGCGCCCTGTCACACGCCCGCGTGCACGTCAGTGCCGGGCGCCGCGGATTGGAGTTGGCACTGGCGCCGATGGATCTGGTGAAACTGGCCCGCGCCAAAACCGGCCCCATCGCGCGTCGATGACGTCCGTCTCGCGCTCAGTCGTCGGTAACGGCGCGAGGGCGTGACGGCGCGGAGGTTTCCAGCTCGTAGGCAGGTCCGCGACCCCGCGCGGCAACGGGCCAGCGTGTCTCGACGGCATGTCCACGCACGCCGATGATCTCGTCGAAGAGGTGCACCACGATGCACACGTGGTTCGGCACGATGCGCACCTGATCGCCGAGACGCGGTCGCCAGTCGGTTTTTGAGAGGTCGAGCACGCCGTGCTCTTCCGACATCCGGGACACCACTACCTCGGGGTGTTCGAGTACCGCACCAAATCCGTCGCCCTCCGCGCGGAGCGGTTCCCGGCCCAGCGACTTCGTTCCTGCGTCGATCACCGCCTGACCTTTGACCGCCACACTCACGACCGTTGCGAGCACGGTGAGTGCGCAGTCGTCCCAGTCGCAGGCACCGATCATGGCCGTGGTTCGATCGTTGTAGACGTAGGTCCCTGGCCGCACCTGCGTCACGCCCGCCACTTCGTGCATCCGCCACGCCGCGGGTGTCGAGCCGCCGCTGACTACGGGTGGTGCGAGCCCGGCGTCCGTCAGGGCGCCGGTGAAACGCGCCAGATCGGCATTCAGCTGCGCGAGTGGTGCCGATTGCTGATCCACCCCGTGTCGGATGTGGCCGGGATAAAACAGCAGGCCAGCAAAACTGAGGTGCGAACTGTCGCTGATGGCGCGCGCCAGCGCGACGGCTTTTTCGGGCGACGCGACGCCGACGCGATGCATCCCCAGATCGGCCTCAACGTAGACGTCGAAGGTACGACGTCCGAGCTTGGCGGCGACGGACAACGCGGTCAGCGCCGCCGCGTCGTCAGCGGCGACCCCGACGCGCACGTCGTGCGGCAGACGGGCCAGTCGTTCCAGTCGCGCCGCGCCCACGGGCGGATAGGCAACGAGAAGGTCGTCGCACACTTCACTCATGACCTCGGCTTCGCGCAGCGTCGCGCAGGTCAGGCCAACCGCGCCGTGCCGAAGCTGCTCCGCGGCGATCCGCGGGGACTTGTGCGTCTTGACGTGCGGACGCAACTGGAGACCGTGAAGGGTGGCATATGCCGCCATCCGGTCCAGATTCAACGCCATCCGGTCGAGGTCAACGACCGGCACCGGCGTTTCGAGTTGTTCCAGGAACGTCGTCATGCCGCCTCCGCCATGGACCTACAATGCGAGCAATCCCGCATGTCAGCAAGCGCACGTGACTGGACACCCATTACTCTGCCCGATGTGCCACCGCCTGCAGGAGCCTACTCTCCCGGTGTCCGTGCCGGCAACCTGCTCTTTGTATCGGGGCAGACGCCGCGCGACCCGGCCACCGGCCAGATCGTGGGGGACGACATCGAGTCGCAGACCCGGGTGACGTTGGAGAACGTGGCGCGCATTGTGACGCTCGCCGGTGCCACCATGGCACAGTTGGTCAGCGTTACGGTCTATCTCGCCGACGAGGACGACTGGGGGCGCTTCAACGAGGTGTACAAGTCGGTCATGTCACCACCCTATCCCACGCGCGCCGTCGTTGGTGCGCAGCTGCGGGGAATTCTCGTGGAAATTTCCGCCGTCGCGTACATCCCATGAGTGACGCCGAGCGTACCGGCCTGCACATCCGCGAACGCACCACGACGCGCACCGCACGGTATGTCGTGCTGGGCGCAGCGCCCGCGCAGGCGCGACGGGTGTGGTTTGTCCTGCACGGGTATGGCATGCTGGCCGCGCGTTTTGTCCGGCCATTTGACGGGATCATTCCGCCGGATACCTGCATCGTCGCCCCCGAGGCGCTGTCGCGATTCTATCTGGAATCGCCGCGCGCCGACGGCGGCCACCAACAACGCGTCGGCGCCGCCTGGCTTACGCGCGAGTCACGTGATACCGAAATCGCCGATGCGCATGCGTGGCTGACGCTCGTGTACGACGAAGTGATGTCAGAAGCGCACGTCGATGGCGCACCCGCTCCGCAGGTGGCGATTCTGGCGTTCTCACAAGGCGTGGCGACCGCGATGCGATGGGTGGCCTCGGCGCAGGTGCAGCCGACGTGGTTTGTGGCCTGGGCCGGTGGGCTGGCGCACGACGTCGATCGTGAGGGATTTGTATCGGCGATGCGCGACGGAGAGATCGTCATGGTGACCGGGACTGCGGATCACTTCGCAACGGACG
>JAGNMU010000067.1 GCA_017991005.1 Gemmatimonadaceae bacterium
GCGTTGGGCCGCCGGCCGCACCGAGTGTGAGTGTTCGTGTGGTGAAGAGATGCGTCGCGTCGTTGGCTCCCGTGCGCCACACGGAATCGAATGGCACCAGCGTTCCGCCCCACACCGTGCGATCACGCACCGACGGACGACCGTAGTCGATGAGTACCATCCCGCCAGCGCCAAACGAACCACGGGCCACATCGCGCACCGACAGTACGCCGGTGGGTTTCATGTTCTTTGCGATGCTCGCGATATCGAGCCCGCCATTGGCGCGCCGGCCGACGGCCTTGTTGGTGGTGAACGATCCGTCCACCGATTGCAGGCGATTGTTGGCATCGTAGCGCAGCAGCATGGCGTACGCTCCGCCGCGCAGACGCAGCGTATCGGCGCCCGCCGCACTCATCCCAGCGAAGCCCATGCCACCCGCCGCACCGAGCGCGGGGACCGAGTCGACATTCGCTCCCGCTTTGCGCAGTGCGGCCAACACCTCGGTGGGTCCGTAGATGAACGTCGGGAAGTTGATCAGCGCCCCGCGCGCGGTAAACGCGCGACGCTGGGTGCTGTCGGCCCAGACGATCTCGCGCACGATCGAATCAGCGTACACGGTAAAGCGCGTGTCACTCGGCGCGTTGGGCGGAAGTGACCCATCGGGCTGGAGTCGCTTGAGCGAGCCGGCGCTTGGTCGGCCGTCCTTGCCGAGTGCGAGCGAATACTGGTAGCGCACCACGGCCGCCCCCGATCGCTGGACCATTTCGCCGGTGATGGCCGACGCGGAACGGGTGTACTGCTCGATGGCGACGGTATCCTTGCCGAGGCGGTAGACGAAGCTGGCGGGTTGGGCGGAGAGTGCGGGGGGGAGCGCGAGTGCGAGTACGGAGAGGGTGGCGAGGAGGCGCATGGCGAGGCTGAATTGGAGGGGGCGGCGGATGCAGGAAATGGAACTGCGCGATCGGTTAAGCGCTATCAGCGATCGGTGGCTAGAAAGGGAACTGCGCTATCGGCTAGAGCTATCAGCGATCGGCAATGGTGGCGAGGCGAGTGCTCCCCGCCACCATTGCCGATCGCAGATAGCCCTAACCGATGGCGTTGTTCCTTCCGCGCCCTCCCCGCAGCCCACTGTGACTTTCCCTCCCCCCCGCGAGTTACTGCTCGTGCCCGCCTCCCCCCTCTCCGACGCACTCGTCATCCGCACCGTACTTGCCGGCGATGCGAATGCCTTTGCGGTGCTGGTGGATCGGCATCACGCGCGCTGCCTGCGGGTGGCCACCCATCTGCTGGGTGACGGGGACGACGCCGAGGATGTCGTGCAGGAGGCGTTTGTGCGCGCCTACAGGCACCTCGGGAGTTATCGCGAGCGCGACAAGTTTGGCGCGTGGCTGCTACGCATTGTCGTGAACCAGTGCCGCACGCGTGCGACGCGCGAAGCGCGGTACACACGTTTCGATGATGACGCCTCGGCGCTCGAACATGCGCAGCGCCTGCACGAGACGCACGAGTCCACCCACGACGCGAGTGACCGCCGCGCCGAGCTCGCGCATGCCCTGGCGCAGTTGGGACCGGCGCAGCGCGAAGCGGTGGTGCTGCGCTTTGCCGAAGAACTCAGCTACGACGAAATCGCCGCGCTCACCGGTGTCGGGGTCTCCGCGCTCAAGATGCGTGTGCAGCGGGCCTGTCTCCGGCTTCGTGAATTGCTTGCTGAACATCTGCACACCTGAAGACCCGTCATGACGATCCGTCACCCCGAGTTTGCCCATGCGTGAATCGTTCGAGTCGACACTCCCCGAGTGGGTGGGCGACACCCTGCGTGCACCGGTGGAGAGTGATACCGCGTCGCGCTCGCGCATCATGGACGCCGTGCGCGGGCTGCCCACCCCGCGCGCCTGCTCCGCACCGATGCGCCCGTCGCGCTGGATGCGGCGCGGTCTGCTTTCGCCACTTGGTGGCGCCGTGACCACGCTGTTCATGACGATGGCCGTAGTGCTGCGTCTGGGCAGTGGCGTCGGCGGCGCGAGTGGCATTGAAACCGTCACTCGCGTGCTTGGCGATTCGGTGGTGCCACGTGCGCTCTCCATCGCAGCCGACACCACAGCAAACTCAACAGGAATTTCCGCGGCGGACGGCACCGCCAAGCGACTGGACACCCTGCACATTGTCGAGTTTGTCATCCGCGGCTCATCGGTGCACGCGGCGTCGGTCGTGGGCAGCTTCAACCACTGGCAGCGCGGCGCCACGCGACTCGAGCCGACTGGCAATGGTGAATGGAAGGCGCGCGCACTGGTGCCCCGCGATGCACTCGAAATCGCCTTCCTCGTCAACGACGCACAGCTCATGCCGGCCAACACCGGCGCACCGTCATCGACGCGTTCACAGTACAGTCCGCAGCACACGGATTCGATCTGAGCAGTGCAGCAGAAGTTGCAGGACCAATCGATTGCTGGGACGAATGACCACGCCTTGTACCATCTGAATTGCGGATACCGCTATCCCCTTTGAGGCGCTCTGGGTACACTGGCGCTGAGACCTGATCGCATCGATGCCGATGCCGTCATTCCGGCGCCTCTGCGCCGTCGGTGAGGCACGGCTTCACGCGACTGTCGGCGACACACCCGTTCTCCTCTGGTGTCGATGTATTTCGAAAGTCTGTTCACCAACAGTCCTGACGGCATCCTGCTCTCCACGGATGACGGCGAAATTCTGCGGGCCAACCCCGCCGCGTGCGCCGCGCTAGGTCGCACGGAAGCGGAGCTGCTGCGAATCAATCGCGCCGACCTCATCGTCACGCTGGGACACGCGCGTGATGGGCTGGCGCATGACGGCTCGGCGGGTGACGAATCAGCGGGCGACGCGGATGTGGAACTCGAAACGGGTGCGCTGACGCTGCGACGTTCTGATGGCAGCACTTTTCCGGCCGAGTACGTCTCTGCAGCAATCCCCAATGCGTCCGTTCCGCTCAGCTACACGATCTTTCGGGATATCTCCGAACGTCGCGCCAATGAACTCGCGTTGGCCGCCGCACTGGCGCGGCTCGACGGCTTCATGTCGGCATCGCCGGCAATGAAGTGGGTCAAGGATGAACAGGGACGCCTGCTGTACGTGAACACCGCGTGGGAAAAAGCGTTTGGTGCGTCACTGGCCGAGGTGCAGGGGCAGCGTGAAGTAGTGCTGCGTGCTGACGACGTGGCGCGGCAGGTGCTGTTGGATGATGCGCGGGTGCTCGCCGAGGGTAGACCGATCTCGTCGATGGAATCGCAAACCGTGCAGACCGACGGCACGCTGCACTGGTTCCAGACGGTCCGGTTTCCGATTCGCGATGCGACCGGCGCACATCTGATTGGTGCGGTGGCCACCGATGTCACGGCCCAGAAACTGGCCGAAGACGCGCTGCGCGAGAGTGAAGCGCGAGCCCGTGCGGCGCAACGTGAGCTCGAGTATGCGCTCGATGTCACGCGCCGCACGGAAGAGAAATTCCGCCAGGCGCAAAAGATGGAAGCGGTGGGCCGGCTTGCCGGGGGCATTGCACACGACTTCAACAATCTGCTCACCGTCATCCTCGGCAACTGCGAAACGCTGGCGCTGCATCTGTCCAAAGAGCCGATCGCGGCCGAGGTGCAGGAGATTCAGAACGCGGGCAATCGCGCCGCGACACTCACGCGTCAGTTGTTGGCGTTCAGCCGCAAACAGGCACTCGAGCCGCGCGTGCTCAATCTCAACGATGTGCTCATGGGGATGCAGCGCATGTTCGAGCGCCTGCTGGGTGAGGACATCGACATCGCGTTCCTGCTCAATCCGAAAGCCTATCGGTGTCTGCTCGATCCGGGACAGATCGAACAGGTGGTGCTCAATCTGGTGGTCAATGCACGTGACGCGATGCCCGATGGCGGCCGACTCACCATCGAGACGTCGAATGTGTCACTCGACGAGGCCTACGTGAAACACCACCCCGAGGCCGTGACGGGTCCGCATCTCATGTTGTCGGTGAGTGATACCGGCATCGGCATGACCCGCGAGGTGCAGGCGCATCTCTTCGAACCGTTCTACACCACCAAACCGGTGGGCCGCGGCACGGGTCTCGGACTCTCCACGGTCTACGGTATTGTGAAGCAGAGCGGTGGTACCATCTGGGTATACAGCGAACCCGGACAGGGCACGACCTTCAAGCTCTACTTTCCGGAAGCCGTGACACATTCGGAGCTGCCGATCCGTGCCGCAGTCACACCCGCCGACCATTCGGGCACCGAAGCCATCTTGCTGGTGGAAGACGATCAGCAGGTGCGCACCACCGTGGGTGGGATGCTGCGTCGCGCTGGGTATCACGTCATCGAAGCCAGCAACGGCGGCGAAGCCCTGATGATCTGTGAGCAGCACGGAGGCACCATTGCGCTGCTGCTCACCGATATCGTCATGCCGAAGATGAACGGACGGCAGTTGGCCGAGCGGCTGCGGCAGATCCGCCCGGAGCTGCGGGTGATCTACATGTCGGGATACACCGAAAACGTCGTGGTCCACCACGGGGTGGTCGACTCGGGTGTCGACTTCCTGCAGAAACCACTCATCAGTAATGCACTGCTGCCAAAGGTTCGCGCCGTGCTCGATCGCGGCACCGGCAACGCGCGGTAGCGTCGGCTGGTACGGCGATCAGCGATTCAATCGGCGATGAGTCAACCGGCGCTGTCGAGCACGTCGCGCACGCGGCGTGACAGAATGGCCGGCGTGAAGGGCTTCTCCAGCAGCGACACCGTGGCGTCCAGCACGCCATGGCGAAAGCCGCGATCGTCCGGGTAACCGCTGATGAACAGCACGCGAAGCGCGGGGTAGTCGGCCTGCAGGGCACTCGCCAGTTCGGGGCCGTTCATGTTGGGCATGACGACATCGGTAAGCAGCAGGTCAATGTGGCGCGGATGGTTCGCGGCCACACGCAGGGCATCGGCACCATCGCGTGCAGTCAGCACCTCATATCCGAGTGTCCGCAGACTCTGCAGCGCCAGCTCGCGCACACCGTCTTCGTCCTCCACCAGCAGAATTGTTTCGTATCCCCCATCCGGCGCCGGGGCGACTTGCCGTGTCTCGGCGATAGGCTCGTCGACCGCGGGGAGGTAGATGGCGAGCCGCGTGCCGTGGCCCGGTTCACTCACCGTATGGATCGTGCCGCCGCTCTGCTGCACGATGCCAAGCACCATCGACAGCCCCAACCCCGTGCCCTTGCCCACCCCTTTGGTGGTGAAGAACGGTTCGAAGATGCGCGCCAGCACCTCGGCGGACATCCCTTCGCCCGTGTCGGCGATGGTCAACATCACATGCGGACCCACATGACAATCGGGATGCTGCGCGGCAAATTCTTCGTCGAGATCGACATTGGCCGTACTGATGGTGAGCGTCCCACCGCGCGGCATCGCATCGCGCGCGTTGACGGTGAGATTCATCAGCACCTGATCAAGCTGCCCCGGATCGACACGCACATGCCGAAGATGCGGCTCGAGGTCGGTGCGCAGCTCAACATCTTCCCCGATGAGTCGGCGCAACATGCGTGAGGTGTCGCTGACCACCGCGTTGACATCGATCACACGCGGCCGGAGCACACTCTGCCGGCTGAATGCCAGCAGTTGTCGTGTCAGTGCCGCGGCGCGCATGCCGGCTCCGCGAATTGATTCGATGGATTCGCGTGTGCCCTGATCCAGGTGCGCGTCGGACAGCAGCAGATCGCTATGTCCGCCGATCACGGTGAGCAGATTGTTGAAGTCGTGCGCGATGCCGCCGGCCAGTCGCCCCACGGCTTCCATCTTGTGCGATTGCCGTAACTGTTCTTCGAGTTCGCGGCGATCGGTGATATCGCGACTGATGCCGATCAGGCCGATGATATCGCCGGCGGCATTGCGTTGCGGCACTTTCATCGTGAGCAGCCAGCGCGTGCGGCCGTCCATGCTCAGCACCTGCTCCTCGCGATTGACCAGCGCATGCCCCTCCATCACCATGCGATCGTCCGCATCGAGCGGTTTGGCAACGTCATACGGCATGATGTCAAAAACCGTGCGTCCCACCAGGTCGGACGCGTCGCGTACGCCTATCAGGGCCACCGTCGCCGGATTCACCAGCTCGAATTGCCCGCCGCGGTTTTTGGTGAAGATGACATCGGGCAGCGTCTCCACGAGGGTGCGGAGCAGTGTGCGCTCTGCATCGAGCGATTCCCGCGTGGTGAGCGCCCGCTCGATGGCACTGTTGGCCGCCGTCACGACGGCGCCCACGGCCAATGTCACCAGCGTGTTCACCAGCGTGAAGTTGAGCGTGATGATCAGCCAGCTCGGCAACGCCTCCGTCCACGCGGGGATCACCATCGTGGGTGCCCATTTCGCTGCGGCACCGAATGCCAGCAGAATGACAGTCGCCAGCACCGACGAGCACAGGCCGACCGTGCGACCCAGCAACAACGACGTCAGCGCACAGGCCCCGATCAGGTAGATCTGACTGATCGGCCCCACCGTGATGAGCAGCCCGATGCCCAGCATGAAGAGCGTCAGGCAAAAGCCAGTCGCCCGCATGCGATACGGCATCGAGGGCGCGCGATGGAGACCGACCACCGTGATCACGGCAATGGTATCCATCACGATCAGGCCGTACGCGCCAGCGAGATACGCCAGATACACGCTGGGCACGTACACGACCACGCCCATCCACGCCCCGACGCGCAGCATGAGGGCGAGCAAGTCGCTGCGCCACGGCGACAGGCGATTGAGATGAGTTAGCGAGGGCCCCCCTTTGCGTGGCCATTCCAGCGCGTGAGTCCCGCAAATCTATGATGACGCTGGACATCTCGCCGAAGAGGCTGCCACTTGTGGTATGCCCAATATCGACCCATCTCGTCGCCAATTCCTCGCGTTCCTCGCCGCCAGCCCATTGGTCGCCGCGGCCGGCTTTGATGCGGGGTCGTTTGGCGCGCTGCTCGGCGACGGTGCCTCTGGCGCCAGCCATCCGCTCGAACTCGCCGATCGACTCGCATCGGCGGGATCCGCCGGCGGCGTTCGCGATACGATCCCGAACGCCATCAAGGCGGCAAGCGAAGCGCTCGATGTGTTCGACTTCGAAGCGGTCGCACAAACAAGAATCCCAGTCGCACACTGGGGGTACCTGATGACCGGTACCGACGACGATGGAACCATGCGCGCCAATCGCGAAGGCTTCGACCGCTGGACGCTCAAACCACGTCGTCTGATCGACGTCAGCAAGATCGACACCAGTGTGTCGTTGTACGGGACACGTTATCCGACGCCGATTGTCATCAATCCGGTGGGCAGTCAGAAGGCGTTTCACACCGAGGGTGAAATTGCCGTGGCTCGCGCCGCCAAAGCGCGCGACCATCTGCAGGTGCTCTCAACGGTTGCCACCACGTCCATCGAGGACTGTATCGCCGCACGCGGTGGCCCGGTGTGGTTCCAGCTCTATCATCAGTCCGACTGGAGCGTCACCAAACAGATGGTGCAGCGCGCCGAACGCGCGGGCGCCCCGGCGATTGTCTTCACCGTCGATCTGCTCGGCGGCAGCAACCGCGAAACCATGATTCGGTATGCGCGTCGCGATACACGCACTTGCACCAAGTGCCATCTGGGTGGCGCCCCGCTGCCGGGCGTGAGTGGTCGCGTGGACGATCGCGACAATCGGCGCAAACCCAATCTTGTGGGCTACGAAAAGCTCACGCCGATTCCCGAAGTGGGGACGCCGTCGTGGGAGTTCATCGATCGCCTCAAGCAGAGCACGAAAATGAAAGTGCTCATCAAGGGGATCGTCACGCGCGAGGACGCCGAACTCGCCGTCACGCGCGGTGTGGATGGACTCTTCGTATCCAATCACGGTGGCCGCGCCGAAAACTCCATGCGAGCCACGGTGACGTCATTGCCCGAAGTGGTGCAAGGCGTCGCGGGCCGAATCCCCGTCATCTGCGACGGCGGCTTCCGCCGCGGCACCGACATCTTCAAAGCCATGGCCCTCGGCGCCACGTCCATCGGCATCGGCCGCCCGTACATCTGGGGGCTGGGCGCGTTCGGTCAGGAGGGCGTTGAAGCCGTGCTGGCGATTCTACGGCGCGAGTTCGAGGTGACGATGAAGCAGAGCGGGACGCGGAGTTTGGCGGAGATTACGCGGGCTCATATTGCGGAGCGGTGACTGGATGTTGTTCACTGCTTCCTGACTCCTGGATCGGTTCCTCCTTCCGTTTGTCCTTCCGTTTGTCCTTCCGGGCGTCCTTCCGGGTGTCCTTCACCAAGCGCATCGGCGAGAGACGCACGTTTGGAATTAGGACAAAGGGAAGGAGGAACCGATCCAGGGGTCAGGGTGCAGGCAACTCACCACACTCCCCTACCTTGGCGGCCGCTCCGAGTACCCCACCAGCACCTCCGCCGCGATCGACGACATGCTGTACACCATCGGCATCTCCAAACGCTCGCGCAGTGACTGCGCCAGCTCCTGATCGAAGATGCGGAGAATGACCGGCATGTCGGGCCGCAGCAGCTTGGCGTTGAGCCCGATTTCGAGATTGGCCAGATCACTGTTCGTGACACACAGCAGGGCCTTGGCGCGCAGCAGGCCGGCGTCGCGCAACGTGCGTTCCTGTCGTGCATCGCCAATGATGGCCGGCAATCGTCGCGCATACACGCCGGGCAGATAGCGGCCCTGCTCGTGATTGTCGACGACCACAATCGACTCTCCGCGCGCACGAAGTAACTCCACCACATTCCACCCTACCGACCCAATCCCAGCCACCACCACGTGCCCGCTGTCGCGGATCCGGCGGCGCCCGAATGACAGCACCAATCGCTTCTTGAGCAGCGAATCGGTGATCAATGCAAAGATCACGGCCGTATTGGCCAGGCTGGCAATCATGACCGTGATGCCAACGAGTTTGGACATCGTGGACGACTCACGAAGACTGATGTCGCCGAAACCCACCGTCGCCATCATGGTCACCACGAAGTACAACGCGTCCACCCATCGGAGCCGTTCGGCCAGGTGGAAATACGTGGTGGCCAACACGCCGATCGCCCCGATCACCAGCACGGCACGCAGCACCAGCGGGTCGGGTTGCCAACGGGCCGCAGCATCTTCACTCGTCGCCGTGGTCTTTTGCACATCACCCGGCGCGCTGCCCGGAGGCGCTGCCATCAGCGCCTCAACAAAGCGTTCGGCGGCCAACGCGGGCGGATTGATGAAGGCAAACGCCGAGAGGTGCCGCCCCAGCTTTTCGCCCAGACGGCTCTGCGTCAATGCCATGACAATCGGGACGTCCGCGCTCTTTCCGCGCACCGCAAGCGCCACGCGAATATTGCGCTCGTCTTCATCCGTCACGACATACACGATCTTTGCGCGACCCACATCGGACGGTACCACGTAGTCGCTCGATTCATGGGTCCACGACATCGAGGCAGACGCCGGAGCAGGGTCGATCACGCGCACGTGATGTCCGAGCGATACCAGGCGTTCTGCGAGTCGAACCCCGACGTGGGAGGCGCCGAATACTAGGATGTCGGGCATGGGGGGGAATCGTCTACTGAAGGACAAACGGGAGGAGGAACTGATCCAGGAGTCAGGAAGCAGCAAATACTCCGCCCTGCGACCTCCCTACTCGCTCCATCTACCTCTGTACTCGCTGCACCACCAATCCCTTGAACGCGGTCACCGCATCCCGCTTCACCCACACCCCGACCTTCCCACTCGGCGCCGCGTCCAGCGTGTGCTCAAGCGCCAGGGCGCTGTTCCCCGCAATTGACGCGCTGACCTTGCGATCACGCACCTGCACCACCAGCTCATGCCACTGATTGAGTGCGAGTTTGCTGGATCCCGTGCCGTGCACGATCAACACGCGTTCCCCGTTCACAAACTTCCAGAGCGCGAGATCGCCGTCTTTGGTGTTGTACCGGGCGTACAGATACTCGCCGGTCGGGCCGAGATTGAACACAATGCCCGCGTTCTGATCGGATGCTCCGCCAATCATGTTGAACTGCACCCGCAATGTGCCCGAGGTGAAGTTCGCGATGTCGGGTGAGACGGCCAGCGGGAATGCGCCGGGTGCGGCGCCGTTTCGCGCAAAGTCGGCATTCACCGCACCAAACAGTTGACGGCTCGCGCGATCAAGTTCGGCCGACGTCGTGGTGCCTGACCATTTGCTGCCGTCCACCGTCATCGCACTGTCGGCGCCGCGCGTCCAGTGTCCGATCACGGGAATCAGCGATCGCGATTGACGGACACGTTCGGCAAGCGGCTCGCCCTGAGATGTGGCGAACGGCGCGGCGATGAACGTGGCCGCAAGGAACATGAGTGAGCCGCCTACGCGGCGAAGTCGGGTGCGCATAGCGTCAATCCTGCGCACCCGTCCTGCGAATGGGAAGAGGAGCTACGCGGTTCTCAGCAGCCGATGCGCTGCGTCGACACAATGAAGTTGTCGAAGAACCGGTCCTGGACTACAGGTGATCCCGAGTTCCAGTAATTCTCGAGCATCACCGCATTGATGCCGTAGGCGTTGTAGCTGCCCACCCAGTTGAGCGTCGACTTGCGTGCGTTGAGCACATCGTCCACCCAGAACTCAAAGATGCCGTTCGACTGTCCCGCGTCGTTGAGCTGCACATGGGCTTCCACGCAATGCCACTGGCCCAGCGCGGCGCCGCGATACAGCGGCGTGGTACCCGACGTGGCGCCAAGCCAGCGCAGCTTGGCAAAATCGTTGTAGGTCGTGGTGATGAGCGTCCCGTTCACATCGGTTCCCGAAGCGGGGTCTAGTACGAGCAGCTCATTCGCGGCACTGTTCGCGTTCCCCGACCACACATGCGCAATCATCGACTGGGCCCACGTGGACGCGGAAAAACTCGTGGCGCGGGTGAGTTTGTCACCACCACCGCCCTGCCATCCGGCTTGGTTGCGCACGTAGAAGCGCCAGTACACATCGCGATAGTTGGCCGTGCCCGCATCCACCGTCTTGAAATACGTGCTCGGCGTTTTGCCAAAGGCCACCTTCAATGAACCCGCGTTGGTGGTGCCGGCCAGAAAATGACCGCGCATACCGAACGACCCTTCGTTGCCCACACTATCCACACGGGTGAAGCGGCCGCTGGCGTTGTCCACTTCGAAGTAGCGCGTCAAACGGTTCTGGTCGAAATCATCGCAGAAGATCCACGCGCTGTTGGCGTTGAGGCACTCGTTGGCCAACCGGCCCGATGGCGGCGGCGGGGTCACCACGGTCGTGACCGTTACCACGGCCGTATCGCGCAACGCGCCCGATGTCTGCGCCAGAATGACCTGATAGGTGCCAGCCGTTGCCGGTGCCGTATACAGTCCGGTCGGCGTCACCGTTCCGCCCGTGGCCGAGTAGCTGACGAGCGGGACTGCCGTGCTGCCGTTGCTCCAAAGCGCCGTTGCGGTGAATTGCACGGTGCCACCGGTAGAGACGGTCGCGGTTTTGGGGGCGATGTGAATCGCACTCAGTGTCGGCGCCGCGGCCGGTACCGACACCGCAACCGATGCCTGCGCGCCGCCGCTGCTCGCCACGATGGTCGTCGTTCCAGCGGTTTTGGCCGTCACGCGTCCTGTCGAGGAGACAATGGCGACCGACGGGTTGGCCGATGTAAACGCCACCGCGCGATTGCTGAGCGACACGCCGGTTGCCGAGACCACCCACGCGGCCAACTGGCGTACGCTGTCGATGGGCAGCACGAGTGCTGTGGGCGATACCGCGACACTGGCCGGACCGGCAAGGACGGCCACGGTTGTGCGCTGACTGTAGGCGCTCGTCATGGCCGTGACGGTCGCGCTGCCTGAGGTGAGCCCCACCACCAGCCCCTGAGCCGTGACCGACGCCACCGCGGGATTGGTGGAGCGCCAATTCACCGTGCGTGCCCGCGACAGCTTGCTGTTGAGCGGAATACGCAGGGAATCACCGGTGAGAATGTTCGCCGAGGGAGCCCCAGCGGTTACGGTGATGAGGGTGTGCGAGGGCGCGCTCGGCACCTCGGACGCACTCCCGTCGGCGCTGGGCGTGAGCGGTGCATCGACCTGACAGGCGGCCAGGAGGAGCAGGGCGAAAAACATTCCAACTCTGCGCACGGGATTCGGGCTGGGGGACTGCGAATGCTGCTGAATGCTACCGTCGGCGGCAGATCAGGCTACCCCTAAAGACGCGTGGGACCGAGTGCCGGCCGTCACACGGGGGGTGCATTTCGTTCAATCTTGACGCGCGTGACGCACGGACGTCTCGTCGAGTTAGTGGGCACGGTCACAGTCCGCGTGATTATCCTACGGCCGCACCGTGCCACACCCGGTCGGGGGCTCAAGTCCGTCCCGTCGGCGTCACGACGCCCGTCCCTTTCGCGTCACCAAACCCAACGACATGTCGCTGTTCACTCGCATTCCCGGTGGTGCGACCACTATCGGCGCCGCGTCGGCGCTTCTGGTCGCCGCCGGTTACGTCAGCCTCTGGCAGGGCGGCTCCACCGTCGCCGCGATTCTGTTGGTGCTCGGGTACGTGGTGGCCGCGCCCATGGCGCTGGTGGCCTACGCCAACACCGACCCGGCCGCGGCACCCGGCAGCGAGGCCGATGCCCCTCCCTATCGCGTCGCGGCGATCCTGGGCGCGGTGGTCTTTCTGTTGTACGTGCTCACCTTGGCGCCCACCACCGCCATGTGGGATACCAGCGAATACATGGCGGCCGCCAAGACGCTGGGCATTCCGCATCCGCCCGGTAATCCGGTGTTTGTGCTGGTGGCGCACGCGTTTGCCGCGCTCCCCTTCCCGGTCAGTTTCGCCGAACGCGTCAACCTGCTGGCCGCCACCACCAGCGCCATGTCGGCTGCCCTGTGGTTTCTGGTGGCCCATCGTTCGCTCGCGGGCTGGAAGCTCGAACGCACGCCGCGTCTGGTGATTGCCGTGGCCTGCGCGTGGATCGGTGCCACCGCGTTCACGGTATGGAATCAGAGCGTGGTGAACGAAAAGGTGTACACCCTCGCCATGCTGGGCGTCGCGGCGGCCTCGTGGGCCGCCATGCGCTGGCACGATGCGCCCGCGCAGTCGCGACGCGCCGACGGGTTTCTGCTGCTCATCGCGTATCTCTGCGGATTGGGCTACGCCAATCACCCGGCAGGTTTTCTCCCCGTGCCGGTGTTCGGCCTGTTTGTCTTGCTGCGCCGTCCGTCCACGATTCTTCGCTGGAAGCTGGTGATCGGTGCTGCGGTCGTGCTGTTCCTGGGGCTCACACCATTCGCGTTCGAGCCAATTCGCGCCGCCCATTTCCCCGGCATCAACGAAGGCACCCCCACGGCGTGCCTTAATGGTCCGGAATTCGGCTGCACCTTCAGCGCGGAAACGTGGACCAAACTCAACTCCATCATTCAGCGCGAGCAGTACGGCGGACACGCCGTGGCCGAACG
>JAGNMU010000068.1 GCA_017991005.1 Gemmatimonadaceae bacterium
GAGTGACTCCCAGTGGCTGCCGCGATCGCGAGAGACGTACACGCCGAGATCCGTGCCAACAAAGAGGATGTCGGCGTCCGTCGGATCTTCCTTCACGACGTTGATGGACTCGTTGGGCAGGTTGGCCACGATGGAGCGCCACGTGCGCCCTGTGTCACTCGACGCGAACAGGTAGGAACGGGTATCGTCTTCGCGAAATCCGGTGAAACTGACATACACCGTACCCGCGTCGCGATGCGACAACACCACGCGACTCACCCATCTTCTTGGCAGCCCCGCATCGATACGACGCCAGTCAGTCCCGTCGTTGGTGGTCAGCCACACGCGCCCGCCTTCGGTGCCACCGGCCAGCATGCCCGGGGAAATCGTCGACTCGGTCAACATCGTCAACGCACCCGTCGGTACGACGGCACGATCAGTGCCGGCGGTATCGCCAAGCTCGGGACTCACGGCCGTCCACGTCGTGCCGCGGTCGGTGGTTTTGAGCACACGGTTGCCGCCCGCGTACAGCGTGCGCGGATTGTGCGGCGAGATAAAAAACGGAGTGTACCAGCTAAAGCGCAGCGGGGCGCTCCCACGTGGCAGTCGCGGGCGAATGTTTGCACTCGACGGTCCACCGCTCAGAATCGACCCACCCGTGACATCCATGCGCATCATCGCGCCGTTCTGGTGCTCGTAGTACACGAACCGATCATCGGTCGGGTCGGGCAGCGTGACGTAGCTATCGCCGCCAGTCCAGCGATCCAGGTACACGCTGCGCCATGGGTCGGGAACGGCGTCATCAAGCGAGGTGGTGCTGGGCCCGAACATGGCGGCGTTATCCTGCGTGCCGGCGAATATGCGATAAGGCGTCTTTTCATCCGTGGTCACGAAGTACATCTGCGTGACCGGAATGTTGTTCAGATGGAGCCAGCTCGCGCCGGCATCATACGACATGAACAGCCCGCCATCGTTGCCGAGCAACAGACGATCGGGATTGGTCGGGTCGATGACGAGTTCGTGATGATCCAGATGCAGTGCGCGCCCCTCGGTGTCGTGCAACCGCAGGATCCGATCACCCAGTCGTCGCCACGTGGCCCCACCGTCGAACGACTCAAAGGCCCGATTGCCCAGGATGTACACATGTTGCGCGTTGCGCGGATCGACGCGCACGTCGGTGAACTTCCAGCCGAAGGTGCCAAAGACCTCGTACAGATCCTCGGTGTTCACCTTCTTCCAGTGTTCGCCGCGATCGGCGGAGCGATACACTTCGCCGCCGATGTACGGTCGGTCTTTCGTGGTCGTTGCGGCGCGGTTGTCGATAAACGCATACAACACGTTCGGCGAACCCGGTGCGACATCGAGCCCTGCGCGCCCCACACGGCCCGTCGGCAGCCCGTCTTGCACGCGACGCCACGTGGCACCGCCGTTGCGCGAGATGAACAGCCCGCCGCGCGTGCCCGCTTCGATCTGCCAGCCCCATGCGTACAGCGTGTTGGGATTGACGGGATCCATGACGAGGTCGACAACGCCCGTGGAATCGTCGATCGCCAGCACATGGGTCCAATGTGCGCCACCATCCGTGGTGCGGAACACGCCTCGCTCGCGATTGGCCGACCACTGTCGCCCCATCGCGGCAACGTACACGATGTCGGGATTCGTGGGATGAATCAGCACCTTGCCGATGTGATGTGTTTCGCCAAGCCCCATGTTGGTCCACGTATCTCCGCCGTTGGTGGACTTGAACACGCCGGTGCCGGGATACGCGTAGCCAGAATACCGGGGCTGCGCTTCGCCAGTGCCAACCCAGACCACATTGGGTTGACTGCGCGACACGGCGATATCACCGATCGCAAACGCACTTTCGTGTTCGAAGATCGGCTTCCACGTCACGCCGTTGTTCACGGTCTTCCAGAGATTCCCAGACCCGACGCCCGCATAAATGGTGCCGGTATTGCCACGCGGAATCGCGACGGCCTCGATGCGCGCACCGATCTTGACCGGCCCCGCGGGCCGCCAGGCGAGGCCGCGATACCACGAGCTCTGCGCGAGCGACTGGTGGGCCGTCCATGCCGACGCCCGCTTGGCGGCCGTGGTGGCCTGCGCGCACAACGCGCTCGGCACAAGGAGCGACAGGGCACAGGCGAGTCGAGTGCGGCGCGGGCACGGCGAGACGAGGCGCATGCGGAATCGGGATGTGAGTGGGCGCGTTGAGGACGCGAGTATGGAATATGCGGTGGCCGTACGCCAGAGCGCCAAAGCGGGTGGCGCGTCCGAAACCTGCCCAGAAACCCTTCGTACGACTGTGTATACGCTCGATACCAGCGTTCTCCAATTCACCACGCCATGACCCCCCGATTCGCAGCCCCGACGCTCGCGCTCGCCCTCGGCGCAGCACTGACCGCCAGCCCACTCACCGCACAGGACAAAATCAAAGTCCGCGAAGTGCCGGCGCCAGTAGCCATCTCAACCGACTCACTGGGCATGCGCGTGTCCGTCCGGGCACTCTCCGACGGGCGCGTGCTGGTCAATGACATCCAGCGTTTTCGCGTACTGCTGTACGACAAAACACTCAAGACGTTCACCAGGGCGCTCGATTCCTCGGGAACCAGCGGCACGCTCGGCAACTCCGGCGTGAGCATTCCGTCGGCGCATCTGATCGCGATGCCAGCCGATTCGACGATGTACCTCGATATCGCCTCACGGTCGTTGCTGACGATCGATCCGGCCGGCAAGGTGGCGCACGTGACCGCGCTGCCACGTCCGCAGGACATCCTGACGCTGTCAGTCGGCTACATCTACGGCACGCCGACACTCGATGCCAAAGGCCGCCTGGTGTATCAGGGCACGCCGCCCAATCAGAACAAAGCGCTCATCGAGCTGAATCAAAAGATCATGACGGAGCGTTCGGCGACGGCACCTGCCGCCATCGATTCCGCGCCCATTGTGCGTGCTGACTTCGACACCCGAAAGATCGATACCATTGCGACCGTCAAGATTGTGCAGCAGTACGCCGGAGTGCTGGCCACGCGCGACGAACGCGGCAATCTCACGCAGCGGCTTACGGTCAATCCCACGCAGACGGCCGATGAATGGGGGCTGCTGCCGGATGGCACGATCGCAATTCTCCGAGCCCACGACTACCACATGGAATGGGTGGCCCCCGACGGCACACGCAAGACATCGCCGAAGATGGCCTTTGACTGGAAGCGGCTGACGGACGAAGGCAAACAACACGTCATCGATTCCATCAAGCCGCTGCTGGACAAACAAATGGAGTCGATGAAGCCGCAGCAGATCCCGACGCCGGATGGACCACGACAGTTGAAGACGGAAATTGTCTTGGTGTCCGCCAAGGAGTTGCCCGACTACGAACCGGTCATTCAGCCCGGGGCCATGAAGATCGATCTCGAAGGCAATATCTGGATCGTTCCGCGCACCGCGATCCCGTCGGCCAACGGCGGCCTGCGCTACGACGTGGTGAACCGCGAAGGCGTGATCGTTGAACGCGTGATTGTGCCGAAGGGTCGTGCTATCGCCGCGTTCGAACCAGGCGGTTGGGCCATTCTCACGAACACACAAGGCACCATGCCCGCGCTCTGGACCACGATTGAGCGCGTGAAGATCAGGTGAGTCCTGCGGCTGGTCGGCCATCGCGTCGGCCGACCAGCCCATGGTGCACTACGGAATGCTCGGCGGCATACGCCCGGCGTCCATCTCGGCGGTCTCAATGGGCGCGACCTTGGCCAACTGCTTGTTGAACAGCAGCAACAGCGCCAGCACGATGCCCCATTGCAGCAGAATCGTGCCGATGTTCTCGATGCCGAACGGGTCGAGCGCACCCGGGCCACGAACTTGCCACATCCACCAACCCATCAGGATGATGGCCTCTGCGGGAACGAGAATGCGAATGAACCAATCCCACCACGCGCCAACACGAATGTTGGAGTGTTCGTGATTGATCTGTTCGGCGCGGAATTTCGCCGGACCCATGCGCATCACCGCGATGGCGAAGAACAGCCCGGACAGCATGAGCGCCACGCCCCACACCCAGTCCTGGTTGTGCAGAATGTCGAGCGAAAACGCCGAAGGGAGTCCCAGTACCAGGCCAAACGCACCGACCACCCACACGGCGCGCGAACGCGACCAGCCCATGTCGAGCAGCACACGCGTGCCCAGCTCCACCATCGAAATCAGTGACGTGAATGCGGCCAGCGACAGCGCGAGAAAGAACAGCGACATGAACACCCCGCCGGCTGGCAACGTCGCAAACAGCTTGGGGATCCAGATGAACGTCACGCCTTCATTGCCGGCGCCGAAGATCGTCTTCTGCACGAGATCCGCATCGAGCGTAGCGCCGCCGGCGATGGCCTTCTGCAGGTCAGGGAAGTCCGACAGCGCTGCCGGGTTGGTGGCGATCGAGGTCACCAACTGTGGCACAACGGTGAACACGGTACAGAACACCATCATGCCGGCGCACAGCGACACGAAGTTGTTCGCGGCGGGCAGCAGGAAGGCGTTGAGTGCTGTGTCCTCGTTGCGGCGCATGTAGGCGGCGTACACAAGGATCAGACCCCAGCCGGCGCCGGTGTCCCACGCATTCTGCGTCAGCGCCTGCAACCAGATTGTCGCATCGCCCAGTCGCGACCAATCCACGCCGTAGAAATAGTCCAGGCCCGCCCCGGCGCCGGGCAGCATCAGCGCGCGTCCGGTCAGCAACAGGATGATGCCGATCAGAATGGGCATGAGAATCGTCGTGGTCCGCTCGATGCCCTTGACGCCCTTTGCCACCACGAACGTGGCGCCGACAATGGCAATCACGTGCGGGAGAACCGGTGCACTGCTCGTGGAGAAGTCGCGCCAGAAGCTGACCGAGTTTTCAGCCGACAATTGTCCGAACGCGGCGGCCACGAAGTAGCGAAACGTCCAACCGGTGACCACCGAGTAGTACGCCATGATGGCTACGGCGACAAACGCGATGAACGCGCCCATCCACGCGAACTTCGCGCCAAGGGTGCGCACGAAGGCGCCAACGGGCCCCAGCCGAGTCTTCCGACCCATGCCGAACTCGATCAGAATGAGCGGAATCGACCAGGTGAAAAGGCACACGGCCCATGCCACCAGGAACTCACCACCACCGTTGGTGGCGGCGATGCGTGGAAAGCGCCAGATGTTGCCTGTGCCGACAGCCATGCTGAGCATGGCCAGCATCATCGCCCAGCGTGAAGAAAAACCCGTGGACTCGCTCACGAACGCACCGAGGAAGGGAGGAAGGGAAGGGATACCGAGTTGGCGTGGTCCGAGTATAGACCGTGGTCCTCCAGCGCGCGAGCCGCCTCGGGGTCACCCCCGCGCGACTCGACGCGGTGCTGCATCGGCCGAGCGCCCTCGCCGCATCACCCACGCGCCCAGCACGCAAAGCGCACCACCGAGCACGGCGAGTCCCGTCACCACCTCGTTTCGCACCACCACACCAAGCAGGAGCGCCATCGGCGGAATCAAGAACGCCATTGCCGACGCCTTCGTGGCACCAACGCGTCCTGACGCCGTCGTCATCACCACGTGCGCCACACCCGTTCCCAGCGCGCCGAGTGCGAGCAGTGACAAGACGGGTGTGAGCGACCACTGCGCCCGCATCACGTCGCCCGCACCGAAGGGCAGGGTGAGGCACATCGCCACCGCCTGCGCGCGCCAGATCACCGGCAGTGCCCCGTACTTCTGCTGCAGCGGTCGCACCAGATTGGGCGCGAACCCGTACGACACACACGCGATCGCCACCATGGCCACGCCGAGTGCACTGCTGGGCGAACCGATATCGGGAATCGCCATGGCGATGACGCCCATCAGGCCAATCGCGAGGCCAATCATCACGCCACGTGGTGGCAGCTGCCGCGCCATGAGTGCCGCGATGCACGCCGTCGTCAACGGCACCGCGCCATTCAGCATTCCCGCCACCGCCGACGAAATCCGCTGCTCGGCGAACGGGAACATCGCCAGTGGAAAGGCCATCCACAGCACACCGACCCACGCAACGGCGGGCCAGTCGCGACGGTCGATGGGAGCCCATGCGGCGGGGAAGCAGGCGAGTGCCGCGAAGCCGATCGCGATGCGCAGCAGCGTGAGCCCCATCGGGTCTACCGCATGCAGCGCTTCGGCGATGAAGAGGAACGACGAGCCCCAGATGACGCCGGGAACCGCAATGAGTGACCACTCCGCCAAGGTGGAACGGGAGGTGGTGTGGGGCAGGCTGATGGCAGTGGACACGAGCGATTCGTCTGAATGAGCGCGGCTTGACTGGCCTGCAACCTATCGCCAAACTGGTATACTCGGCATATCCAGTTCGGGAGCAGAATAGTTGACCAGTTCACCGCGCGACCTCCTGCTGTCGGTCACCCGCGACAGCCAGCGGTCGCTTGGCCGTCAGATCGAGGATCAACTCCGGTCTCAAATCCGGGACGGTTCGCTGCGCCCGGATGCGCAGTTGCCGTCCACGCGCGATCTGGCGACTCAACTCGGTGTCTCACGGCCGATTGTCGTTGCCGCCTACGAACAACTTGCCGCCGAAGGCCTCCTCGTGTCTCGACCAGGGGCTCGCCCGCGTGTCGCGTCGGGTGTGGCACCGATGCGGGCGCGCCGTGCGGCATCGGAGCACGCGGAGACGGAGCCGGGCATGGAGCCGGAAGCGGAGCCGCGCCTCGACTTCCGACCCGGCATCCCCGACCTGGCCGCGTTTCCTCGCGGCGCGTGGCTGCGTGCCACCCGCGACGCGTTGCGCACCATGCCGGTCGCGTCGTTCGGCTACACCGAACCGCACGGGGCCATGGTGCTCAGGCGGGCATTGAGTGACTACCTCGCACGTGTGCGTGGCGTGGTGTCCGATCCGTCACGCGTGTTGATCACCAGCGGATGGGCACAGGGCCGCACACTGCTGCTGCGCGCGCTCAAGGCACGCGGCGCGCAGCGTGTTGCCATCGAAGATCCCTGTGTTGTCGACGCCCGTGCCGCGGTGCGCACGCTCGGCCTCACCTTGGTGCCGGTTCCGGTCGATGCGGACGGGATGCAGGTGGCATCGCTCGACCGGCTGCACATTGACGCGGTGATCGTGACACCGGCGCACCAGTATCCGAGCGGGGTGCTGCTGTCCGGAGAGCGACGCGCGGCGCTGCTGGAGTGGGTGCGCCGCACAGATGGCATCGTGGTCGAAGACGACTACGATGCGGAATATCGATATGATCGCGCGCCGGTGGGCGCGCTGCAGTCGCTCGACCCCGAGCGCATTGTGTATGCGGGTTCGGCCAGCAAGACGCTGGCGCCCGGGTTGCGTCTCGGTTGGCTGGTGGCGCCGCCAAAACTTGCGGAGGCGGTCAGGGCGCAGCAGACGCTGTCCGATTTTGGTGTGTCGCGGATTGAGCAGGCGGTATTCGCGGAGTTCGTCGCGCGGGGTGATCTGGATCGACATCTGCGGCGCATGCGCGGGCGGTATCGTGCGCGGCGGAATGCGCTCGTGAAGGCGGTGGAGCGCTGGATGCCTGGCGCGACGGTGCAGGGCATCGCTGCCGGACTCCACGCCGTGATCACGCTGCCCGAGGGACATGACGACGCGGCGATCATGGCGGCCGCCGCGCAGCAGGGGATCGGCTTCAATGTGATGGGGGCCTACCATGCGGTACGTCGGGCCGGTCGTCCCGCGACGCTGGTGCTGGGCTATGCGCGCAACAGCGAAGCCGTTATCGTAGCCGGGATTCGTGAACTCTCACGCGTTGTGCGTGCGACGTCTCAGGCGTGAGCATCGCGCCACTGCTCGCCGCCAACCTGGACCATACGCTCACGAGGACGCGCGCTGATGCGGAATGTTGAACGTCGCAGGAATATCAGCGTCGCGCTCGCTGTAGCCGCCGCAGGCTACCTGGTCACGTTCGCGTCGTTGCGGATTGGGCCCGAGCATGAGGTGATGTTCGGCGTCGCCATTGCGTCCTTTCTCACTGTCGTGATTGGACTCAGCTTTGCCGTCATGTACCAGCTCGCGACGCGTCAGCGGCAACGGTTGTTGCGCGGTGAACGACTCCTGGCCCAATGGACACTCACCGACGACGTGTGGTCGCGGTTTTGCGCGCTGGAGGAAGCGCGCACCGACGGCACGAAGAATGCCATCCGCGTGCGCGAGCAGCGTGAAACGGCCGGTGTGTCCGTGATCATCACGGAAGAATCGCTGATGGTGGACGACGACTTCTATCACCTGAGCGAACTGCGGGAGCTTACGTGGCACGAGACGGTGCCGGCGCATTTTGATTTTCACATGGTCACCCACACGAAGTCGAGTGTGATTCATTGGTTTATCCGCGTGCCGGCCTCGGACAGTGATCCGGTGGCGATGCGGAAAATCTGGGACTACTTCCAGACACGACTGGTGCCGATGGCGATTGCGAAGCGCGTGCGCAACGTACGGATCATGCGGCGCATCAGCGTGGCACTCATTCCCATTGGTGCGGTGGCCTCCGTGGTGGCAAAACTCCTCTACGGCGATCCGTCGATGCAGTCCGTCGCGTTGACGGCGCTGGCCATCGCCATGCTGACGCTACCGCTGGGGATCATCGTGGGCGGCATGACGCACTGGTGGCTGACGCGCGGGGAGGGGAAGATGACTTGACATCATATGACTGGTGCGTTAGCATCAATCAATGCGCACGACCATCGACATCGATGACTCCCTCCTGCAGCGTCTGCGCGATGACGCGCATCGTCTGGGCATCCCGTTTCGGGCCATGCTGCATCGAGTGCTGCAGCGCGGGCTCGATGCGGGCAGCGCGAGCGCGCCACCGCAGTATCGCACCCCATCCGTCAAGCTCGGGCAGGTCCGGGAGGGCGTGAACTTGGTCAAGTCGCTCCAACTGTCGGCAGCGCTCGAGGATGAAGAGCGCGCGCAGAAACTTCGCGACGGGAAGTGAGGCGTGATCGTACCCGACGTCAACCTCCTGGTGTATGCGATTCACCAGGAAAGTCCGGAACACGCACGTGCACGGCGATGGCTCGACCAGCTCCTCACCGGTGATGAACCGGTGGGGCTTCCGTGGGCGGTGATTCTCGGCTTTGTGCGCATCACCACTCACGCGCGCATCATGCAGACGCCGTGGACCATCGACGAGGCAGCAGCGCTCGTCGATCGCTGGCTTGCTCAGCGTACGGTCACCGTGATCGATCCAACCAGTCGCCACTGGAACATTCTGCGCTCGCTGCTCACCGCCGCGGGTCGCGGCGCGAATCTCACTTCCGATGCGCACCTCGCGGCCATCTGTATCGAACGCGGCGCCACGCTGCACTCGGCAGACAACGACTTTGCCCGTTTTCGCGAGCTCCGCTGGGTGAACCCACTCGCCGTGTAACCTTCAGTCATGCGCGATCTCACACCAATTCCCACGGCGACGCTCGAGCGTATGCAGGCGAAAGTGCGCCGCATCATGTTCATGCTCATCGGCCTCGACCTTGTGGCCGTGTCCACGCTCGCCATCCTGTTGCTCGACCAGGAGAAGCGGCGCCTCGTGCCGTTTCTCGCCCCGGCGCTGCTGCTGCCCACGCTGGCGATTGTGCCGGTGGTGGGCCGACTGGGAGCAATCAGTGTTGAACTGCGAGAGCGGCGCGAGCGGGAATCCGCCAGGACCGACCACCGCTAGACGCGGACGTGGACGCGAACGAGTAAAACGACCGTCAGTAGATCAGCGCCCGCGCTGCTGCCGTCGGAAGATGGCGGCGGTGACCGTCAGCGCGAGTGAAGCCAGAGCGAGCAGCGGCGCCGTGATCATCAGCACGAGCGGGATCCACCACAGCGGAACGTCACCGCGCCAGCCGTTTGCTTCCGCACCGAGGTAGCCGCCGATACCCGCCGCGGCGGCGAGCACCATCCCCGCAACTCCGATCCAGATCCGCACGGTCCATCGCGTCGGGGCAACGATGGTCCGACCAGCCAGCATGTCGGTGAAGTGCTGAACAACCAGCGCCGCCGCGCGTCGATCGGGCGCAGGGAGTCGTAGTGCACCGCGCGACACACCGAGCGAGCGGCTTGATGGGCTCCCGGTCGCGGCGATCAGCGTGGTGGCAAACTCGAGTACGGGCGGATCACTGTGCAGCAGTCGCACCGAACGCACGGCCTGCAATCCCGCCGTGGGCGTCGAATACAGCAAGCCACCCACCAGGACCGCCTCCTGGCCCACAATGACCTCCACGGGCGTATCAACACGCGGACGCCAGTGATTGCGTGCACGCTGTTGCTCCTCCCGCCGAAAGCTCGCCATCGACTCACCACTCACGGTCCAGCGAGCGACCACGTGCTCGCCGCGCTCGAGGCGCCGTGCGAGACGCAGGGCATTGTAGAAATTCCACGTCATGAAGGCCGAAAAGAACGCGACCAGTCCGGCGACAACGGCGATGCCGACCAGCCATGACGACTCGTTCCGTCGCATCGCGGGCAGTCCGGCGAGCAGCGTCGGCATGCTGACAAGCAGCAACACCAACGCGATGGTGAGATCACGACGCGGGTGAATCACGGGCGGCCCTGTCCGGGAAGTGGCTGGATGCGCGGTGATCAGAAAATGGCGTGCGCGGACCACACTTCGCGAGGGCTGTGCTTCAGGAGTTGCCGCGGACGCGACGCCCCCTCGCGCTGCGCAGCACCTGCAGTCGCGTGGCCAACCCGATCATCGTTTCGCCTCGCGCGGTACCCTCTGCGAGTGCATGTTACCCGCCGTGACGTCTTCATTGCGACGACTGACCGACGCGGCGGCCAACGAATCACCTCTCACTCCACGAGCCCGTCACATGATCAGCATCTTCAACGACGTTATTGGTCCGGTGATGCGTGGTGCGTCGAGTTCGCACTGTGCGGCTGCGCTGCGCATTGGACGACTGGCGCGCGATCTCATGAACGCAGACCTCACGCACGTGCTGGTGGAGTTTGACGTGAACGGGTCGCTGCCCAGCACACATCAAAGCCAAGGCTCGGACATGGGGCTCTTTGGCGGACTGCTCGGCTGGGACGCGGCCGATGACCGTTTGCCCATGTCACCGACGGCACTGCGCGAGGCCGGCGTGCACGTCGATATTCGCTATATCGACTGTCATGACCCGCATCCGAACACCTACCGCCTCACACTATCGAATGCGCGCGAATCGCACACGCTGATGGCGATCAGTACCGGCGGTGGCATGATTCAGGTGATCGCCATCGATGGCGCTCCGGTGCGCATTGATGGTGGTGCCCACGTCACGATCGGCGATCGCGAATTGCATCCCGTGTTGCCGGTGCTCTCCCAGCCGAATGCCGTGCTGCCGTTCACCACGTGCAACGAACTGCTCGCGTATGACGCGGGTCGTGAGATTCCATTGTGGCAATACGCGGTCGAATATGAACGCGTGCGTGGTGCGATCGATGACGCGCAGGTGCTCTCGATGATGGTCGATATCGTGCGCATTCTGCGCCGTTCCATCGCGCAGGGGATCTCCGGCACCGAATTCCACGACCGCATGCTCGGAGCACAGTCGGGGAAATTTGCGGTGATGATGGAGCGTGGCGGACTACTCAACGCCGGGGTGCTCAATCGTACCGTCTTGTACACCACCGCACTGATGGAAGTGAAAAGTTCGATGGGCGTGATCGTTGCCGCGCCAACGGCCGGTGCGTGTGCCGCGCTTCCTGCCGCCTGTATTGCGGTCGCTGAGGAGATGCAGTGCGGGGAAGAGGATATGGCCCGCGCGATGCTCGCGGCGGGGCTCATCGGGGTGTTTATCGCCGGTCCGTGGACGTTCGCCGCCGAAGTGGGCGGGTGTCAGGCCGAGGGCGGCTCGGCCGCGGCGATGGCGGCTGCGGCGCTGGTGACGCTCGCCGGCGGCACACTCACGCAAGCGACCAGCGCGGCGTCGATGGCGCTGCAAAGCATGCTCGGACTGATCTGCGATCCGGTCGCCGCGCGTGTCGAGATTCCGTGCCTTGGCAAGAACGTCATCGCCGCGAGCAACGCGGTCTCGTGCGCCAACATGGCGTTGGCCGGATTCGACGCCATGATTCTCTTCGACGAAGTGGTCGGCGCGGCCAAGAGCGTGGCGGAACGCATGCCACGTGAACATCGCTGCACCGCATTGGGCGGGCTCGCGACGACGCCGACCGCGCTGCGATTGAGCGCGGAACTGGCAGCACGACAGCTCCTGCCGGACTTCGCGAGTTCTTCAACGTGACGACGGCGGCGAAATGACGCGCCGCCTAAAACCGCGTCGCGCTCGCCAGCTCCCACGCCCGCGACATTCCCGTCGTCTCCGGGTGTGAAAAGAGCTGCCCCGGGGTGAGCTGCGGATAGATGTCCGCGTAGCTCCGGATCTCCATGGCGCTCACGCGTTTCATGATGAACCAGGGCTTGAGATCCTGCGGACGCTGGAGGCCCGCCGCGCCGAGGACTTCGAAAAAGCTCCTGACCGTCTCGCGATGATAGCGCGCCACGCGGGACGACTTGTCGCCCACGTGCAGACCGCCTACCAGGGCGGGATCCTGTGTGGCCACACCGGTGGGGCACTGATTGCTGTTGCAGCGGAGCGCCTGAATGCAGCCGATGGCGAACATCATCGCGCGCGCGGCGTTACACATGTCGGCGCCCAGTGCCACCTTGGTGGCGAGTGAAAAGCCGGTGTTCACTTTGCCCGACGCAATGACGCGAATGCGGTCGCGCAACTCGGAGGCGACCAGCGCATTGTGCACAAACGACAATCCTTCATTGAGCGGGGTGCCCACCGAATCGGAAAATTCGAGTGGCGCCGCGCCGGTGCCGCCTTCGCCGCCGTCCACGGTGATGAAGTCAGGCGTGATGCCCGTGGCGATCATCGCTTTGACGATGCCGAGAAACTCGTGGCGCTTGCCCACACACAGCTTGAAGCCGATGGGCTTGCCGCCACTCGCGTCGCGCAGGCGTTTGATGAACTGCAGCAGTTCGGTGGGCGTGGTGAATGCCGTGTGCGCTGGCGGCGACACCACGTCGTGTCCCATCTCCACCCCACGGATCTCGACAATCTCCCGCGTCAGCTTCGACGCTGGCAGAATGCCGCCATGACCTGGCTTGGCGCCCTGCGACAGCTTGATCTCGATCATCTTCACATTCGGCAGCGTGGCACGCTTGGCAAACTCGGTCTCACTGAACCGGCCCTGCTTGTCGCGCGCGCTGAAGTAGCCCGTGCCGATCTGCCAGAAGATGTCGCCGCCTGGCTCGAGGTGATACGGACTCAGGCCGCCTTCGCCGGTGTTGTGCGCAAACCCGCCCAGTTTGGCGCCCGTGTTGAGCGCGAGTACGGCGTTCTTGCTGAGTGAGCCGTAGCTCATCCCCGACACGTTGAAGATCGACGCCGAGTACGGCTGCGTA
>JAGNMU010000490.1 GCA_017991005.1 Gemmatimonadaceae bacterium
GGGCGCGCCGGGCGGGTTGGCGAGGGCATCACGCAGCGCGTCGATGACGGCGGGATCACGGCCTTCAGAGAAATTCGGAACGCACTCGACGAGAGACATGGGGGCGGGGAAGACGGACGGCGGGTGGGGATGTTCGCGAAGGCACGTGAGAGCGGAGCGGGGGCAATCGTGCAGCACGCGACACGCATGCTACACGATTGCTACACGCCGGTTCACACGCACTACGGATGTTAGCGCGTCACGCGCGTGCCGTTAAGAGCGTTGCGCGGCGATGGTGAGCTGTTCAAGCAACCACCCGTGCATGGCGCGACTCCCGGCCACGAGCGGACCGTGGGCAATCGGCGCGTCACGTCCCTCGAGGTCGGTTGCGCTGCCGCCGGCCTCGCGCACGATGAGCAGTCCTGCGGCGATATCCCACGGGGCCAACTTGAGTTCCCAGAATCCTTCGAAACGACCGCAGGCTACGTCACAGAGGTCGAGTGCAGCGGACCCGGCGCGGCGCATGCCGGCGACGATGGGCATCAGGTGGCGGAGCTGTCTGAGGTAGAGGTCGGCGTGGGTCATATCCTTGAACGGGAGACCGGTGCCGATCAACGCACGTTCCGGCTGATCGTTGGTTGACACGTGAATCGGTTGGTCGTTGAAGAACGCACCACGGCCGGCCACGGCCCAGTACACACCGCCGCGCGCCACATCGTGCACCACGCCGACCCGGGGTACGCCGTCCATGGCGATGGCGATGGAGACGCCGTAGGCCGGAAATCCATGCAGGAAGTTCGTGGTGCCATCGAGCGGATCGACAATGGCCACCAGGCCATGGGACGCGTCACCTTCGGGGCCGAGCTCTTCGCCGATCACGCGCAGACCGGGAATGCGCGCCGTCAACATCGAACGGATCCGTTCTTCGGCGCCGATGTCCACTTCGCTCACGAAATCCGTCGCCGTCTTGGCCTCCCAGACGAGTGATGCACGTGTGGCGGCACGTTCGGCGATGAACGCCGCGGCCACGGCGGCGGCGTCACGTGCGGCGGCGAGCCAGAGGTCGTCGGGGGAGTTGTCGGCGTCGGTCATGATGGTACGTTTGAGGAATGGCACGCATCTTCAGCGGCATCCAGCCTTCGGGCGAGCTGCACATCGGAAACTACCTTGGCGCCGTCAAGAATTGGGTGCAGCTGCAGCACGCGCACCCCGGCTCCTTCTTCTGCGTGGTGGACTATCACGCCATCACCGGCAATTACGACCCCGAGGTGTTGCGAGCGCGCCGCTGGGCGATGGCCAAGTCGCTGTTGGCGGCCGGCATCGATCCGGAGCGGGCGAGTCTGTACATGCAGAGCGACGTACCGGAGCACACGGAACTCGCGTGGATTTTCACCACGCTGACACCACTCGGTGATCTGGAACGGCAGACGCAGTTCAAGGACAAGTCGTCGAAGCTGGAGAGCATACCGGCAGGGCTCCTTATGTATCCGGTTCTGCAGTCGGCGGACATTCTCCTGTATCGCGCCGACGCCGTGCCGGTGGGTGAAGACCAGATCCAGCACCTCGAGCTGGCGCGCGATACGGCCCGGAAGTGGAATGCGCGGTTTGGCGAGGGCTTTTTCCCAGAGCCGCAGCCGTTGCTCACGCCGACCCGCCGCATTGTCGGTCTCGACGGGCAGGCCAAGATGTCGAAGTCGCTCGGCAACACGGTGGGGCTGCTCGAATCGGACGACGAGATCTGGGCCAAACTGCGCCCCGCGATGACCGATCCGCAGCGCGTGCGCAAGAGTGATCCGGGGCGCCCCGAGGTGTGCAACATCTTTCAGTTGCACAAAGCGTTCAGTGACGCGGACACGCAGGCCCATGTGGTGCAGCAGTGCACCACCGCGGGCTGGGGGTGCATGGACTGCAAGAAGGTGTTGCACGGCAACATGGTGGCCGAACTCACACCGATTCGGCGTCGTGCCGAGTTGCTGGATGCGGAGCCGGAGCGCGTCGCGCAGGCCATTGCCGATGGCGGGCAACAGGCGCGGGTGGTGGCACAAGAGACCATGCGTGAGGTGCGCGACCGTATGGGCATGGCGACGATCCGTGCGCCGTTGACGCCGCCCGTCGGCGCCTGAGGTTGCGGCATCTGGTGGTGGATCTGATGAGCAGCACGCCGCACATGCGCATGCCGGCGTGGGTGGCGGACCATCTGCGCGGTGCCACCAGAGACGGGTGGCGCACCACGATCATCAATTCGCCGTCGGTGTCGGTCGGCAGTGGCACGAGCGCGGTGAGCGACGAAACGCTGTCGGCGATTGTGGACGCGGAGTCGTATTTCGGCTACGGCGTCTCGGCGCGGATGCTGGACGTGGCGCCGGCGCTCCGGTGGGCGCACAGCATGGCAGCGGGCGTAGGCACATCGATTACGCCCACGATGCGCGCACGCGGGCTGGTGTTCACCAACAGTGCCGGCATTTATGGCGAGGGGATCGCCGACACGATTCTGGGCGGCGTTTTGCATTTTCTGCGCGGTCTTGATGTGGCGGTGCGTCAGCAGGCGGCGAGCACCTGGGACCAGACGCCATTTCCGCAGCCGGAGATCCGGATGCGCGAGCTCGACGAATGCCGGGTTCTGGTCATCGGCGCCGGCGGTATCGGGAGTGCCGTGGCGCGCCGGTTTTCGGCACTTGGCTGCCGGTGTACCGGCATTCGTCGCCGGCCGGAGCTGGGACGACCCGCCGGATTCGACCAGGTGGCGGGGCCTTCAGATATTGACTCGGCGCTCCGAAACTCGGACGTGGTGGTGCTGACGGCACCGGCCACGGACGACACGGACGCGCTGCTGAACGCCTCGCGTTTGGCGTTGCTCCCACCCGGCGCAATCGTCGTGAACGTAGCGCGCGGTTCCTTGATCGATGAGGAGGCGCTGCTGGCGGCATTGCACGCGGGGCGGGTACGTGGCGCGGTGCTGGATGTGTTTCAGACAGAGCCGTTGCCGCGCGACAGTGTCTGGTGGCACCACCCGCAGGTGCTGATTACGCCGCATGTCTCGGGCGTGTCACCACGGCGGCAATGGACGCGCGCGCTGGAGTTGTTCGAGGACAATTGGCGACGCTGGGTGGCGGGTGAGCCGCTGCGCAATGTCGTGGACCTGGACGCCGGGTACTGAGCACGGCGACTACGGTTCCCGTGAAGGCACCAACCGGTACGTGGCGTGGCGATTGAGCGGATCATCAAGGCAGCGGTCGAGCGTGGCGCATCGGACATCCACATCAAAGCTGGTGATGTGGTCCGCGCGCGTATCGATGGTCGCCTGATCGCGCTGACCAAACAGGCGTTGACGGCGGAGCAGACGCGCGCCATCGCGTTGCATCTGATGGGCAGCGACGCCGAGCGCGCCACGATCGATACGTTGCGCGACCACGACGCCAGTTGGGCCTCGCCCGGTGTGGGCCGTTTCCGCGTGAACGTGCTGCGTCAGCGCGCGTCGCATTCGGTAGTGATGCGCGTGATCCCCGAGAATGTGCCGACCATCGAATCGCTGCGACTGCCACCGGTGCTGAGCCGCATTGCGCGCACGGAACGCGGCATGGTGCTGGTTACCGGTGTCACGGG
>JAGNMU010000491.1 GCA_017991005.1 Gemmatimonadaceae bacterium
GTCGGCGTGCGGAATTCGCCGGTCGCGGGTGGCAGTCGTTCGATCGTGTCCCACACATCAACCTTGGGGCGCTCCATGCATGAGCTTACTTGGCGGACACGTCCCCGACCAGCATGCGCTCGAGAATATCGACAAACGTTCTCGGTTCTTCCTCGTGCGGCCAGTGTCCCGCGCGCACAAATCGATGCACGGCCGCGTGCGGAAACGTCTCAATCCACCGTGTCAGGAACGAGGGCCGAAACGCACTGTCACACATTCCCCACATAATGTTCATCGGCACGCTCGCAAGCACGTCACGACGTGACCAGAGCGACGCAAAAAATGCCCGAGATCCCAACAGCGATGCCGCGAGCGCGAAGAGCACGCGGTCCCTCCCCTCGGGGTCGGAAAAGCGCTCGAGGTATATCTGGTGGATTTCGCTCGTCAGCGCGCGCCGGTCGCCGTACGCTGACGGCATGATGATCCGGAGTGACGCATTCCACCGGCGATAGAGCCAGCGTGCCAGAGGCGTTGATGCCATTCGTGCGCGCCGACGCATCTGGGGATCGTCGTCGAACGACCACATCCAACTGTTCACGATGACGAGTCGTGTGAGTCGGTCCGGGTGATTGAGCGCCCAGTCGAGCGCGATCGGTCCGCCAAAATCGTGTACCACCAACGTGAGCGGGCCGGTCGGCGCCACCTGCGCCAGACACTCGGAGAATCGTCGCGCGTGCGCCTCGGGAGAGTAGTCGGCATCGTGCGGCCGATCGGAGTATCCGAAGCCCAGATGATCGGGCGCGACGACACGAAACCGGTCGGACAGCCCGGCCACGACATGCCGCCACTCATGACTGAACGTTGGCGTGCCATGCACGCAGACCACGAGCGGTCCCCGCCCCACGTCGGTGACCTGCAGCCGGCCACCGGTCACCGTCACAGACATGCGCATGGTCCTTATAGTAAAGCACCTTGTCTATTTCGTCAATTTGCTTGACTATGTCCCTCTTGACGGGTGTGACCGGCCGGCTCATTGTCGCGGGATGACCACTGCCCTGCAACGTGCGCAAGCCGAGAGTTTCGGCCATTTGTTGTTCACCGCCGCCCGCCTGCTCGATGAGCGCGCGCAGGCGCGTCTCAATGCGGCGGCCGGCGAGCGGGTGGCGCGACCGGCACTGGTACGCCTGCTCCCCTTTCTCGACCAGACGGGCATTCGCCCCACCGAACTCGCGCGGCGGGTGGATGTCTCCAAGCAAGCCGTCGGCCAGTCACTGGCCGAACTCGAGCGGCGCGGTCTCGTCGAATACATTCCCGATCCGGGTGATGGCCGGGCGCGGCTGGTTCGGCTCTCCTCCGCCGGGGTCGTCGCCTCGCAGCGAGGGCTCCGGGTTCTGGCGACGCTCCAGCGCGAACTCGCCCGCACCGTCGGAGCCCGAAAGCTGGATGCGGCGGCGGTGGCGCTGCGGGCGATCATCGACGCGCTGCACGACGACGGGTGACGTTGGCGCATCGCATCACGGAGCATCGACTCGGTGACGCTGGCCCTTGCTGACCGCCGCATTTGGACGCAAGCTCGCAGGCATCATGCGCATCGGCATCGACCTTGGCGGCACGAAAATCGAAGGCATCGCACTCAGCCAGACGGGTGAGGAGCTGGCCCGGCTGCGAGTGCCGACCCCACGCAGCTACGACGCCACGCTCGGCGCCATCGAGCACGTGGTGCGGTCGCTCGAGGCAACGACACAGGAGCGCGGCAGTGTCGGCGTTGGCATCCCGGGCGCCGTGTCACTGGCCACGGGGCGCGTCAAGAACGCGAACTCGGTGTGGCTGATCGGCGAGCCACTGCTTCGCGATCTCCACGACCGACTCGCGCGCCCGGTACGCGTGATGAACGACGCCGACTGCTTTGCACTCTCCGAAGCGACCGACGGTGCCGCGGCCGGTGCCGAGACGGTGTTTGGCGTGATTCTGGGAACCGGTGTCGGCGGCGGTATTGTGGTGAACGGCCGCTGCCTGCAGGGGCCCAACCTGATTGCAGGCGAGTGGGGACACAACCCGTTGCCGTGGCCACAGTACGACGAATTCGATCACAGTGATGCGTGCTACTGCGGCAAATCAGGGTGTATCGAGACGTGGCTGTCGGGGCCCGCGTTCGAGCGTGACTTCGCCGAGTTGAGCGGCACCGTCGCAAGTGCCCGGGACATTGTCTCGTGGGCACAGACGGACGAGGTGCCGCCCTGGAGTCCCGTCGCCACGCGGGCGGCGGCGCAGGATGCCCTGATGCGCTATCACGACCGACTGGCCCGCGCGCTCGCGAGTGTGATCAATGTGCTGGATCCCCACGTGATTGTGCTCGGCGGCGGCATGTCCAACACCCCGCTTCTCGCCGAGTCTGTCGGTGAGCTGTTGCCACGCTGGGTCTTCTCTGACACCGTCGAGACACGTCTGGTGCGGCATCGGCACGGCGACTCGAGCGGCGTGCGCGGGGCCGCGTGGCTCTGGCCGGCCGGCGAGGGCGCGCCGTGACGGACGCGCCGTGAGGGGCATCGTAGCGGGCAGCGTAGCGGGCAGCGTAGCGGGCATCGTAACGGGCATCGTAACGGGCATCGCGTGACGGGCGCGTGACACCGGACGCCGCTGCCACCGTGGGTGTTGCGTGGTCGTCCTCCGCCCTGTGGATCATCGCCGGTGGGGCGTTGGTGGCGCTCGGCGTGGTGCTCAGTGTTGGACTGATCCGCGGCTACGCCCGCCGCTCCGGGCGTCGCGCGGTGTTTCGCCATCGTGCACGCATCGATCGGTACAAACTGGCGCGCAAAACGTACGTGATCGACCACGTCCTGGCCGAGCCCGCCGTCGCGGAGGCCGTGCGCCTGCACGCACACGAGAGCGGCGACAGTGAGGCGGTGGTCTGGAATACCGTCCGGCGTTACCTCGACGAGATTGTGCCGTTCTTCAACATTCTGGCGTACTACCGGCTTGGGTACAACGTGAGCCGCGCCGCACTTGGACTGCTGTACAAAGTCACCGTCGAATATGAGCGCCCCGACCCGTTCAAAGAGCTGCCGCGTGACTCGGTGGTGATCTATCTGATGAACCACCGGTCGAACGCCGACTATGTACTCGTCGCCTACGTGATGATGGGCGCGGTCTCGATCTCGTACGCCGTTGGCGAGTGGGCGCGCGCATTTCCGCTCGAACACCTGTTCAAGAGTTTTGGCTCGTACTTCATCCGCCGGAAATTCCGCGAGCCGCTGTACCACGCCGTGCTTCAGTCCTATGTGCAACTCATCACGCGCAACAACGTCACCCAGGGCATCTTCCCCGAGGGTGGACTGTCGCGCGACGGGGCGCTCCGTCCGGCCAAGATCGGATTGCTCGACTACGCGTTGAGCGTCGCGGCAGACGCCGAAGTCCGACAGCGCATGTACGTGGTGCCCGTGGGCATCAACTACGATCGTGTCCTCGAAGATCGATCGTTGCTGCGTGAGCTGGAGTTGCACGCGGATCGACCGGTGACATCGCGACTGGACCAATTGCGCGAGGTCGGGCGGTTTGCGCTCTGGAACACGGCGCGACTGCTCACCGGACGGTGGCGGCG
>JAGNMU010000492.1 GCA_017991005.1 Gemmatimonadaceae bacterium
TCCCCAATCAGACCGTGGCGCTGGCCGTGACCTCGGGTGGTGGCAGCATCTCCCAGCAGTCGGCGGTGACCAACGCGCTGGGTGAAGTGACCGTACGCTGGACGATGGGTCCACAGGCCGGGCTGCAGCAGGCGACCGTCACCGCCGGTTCGCTCGGTCCTATTCCGCTGACGGCGGTCGCCAACTAGCGGACGACTTCCGGAACCGGTGGCGAACCGTTTGAGTTTGATGGGTATCAGGAACCAAGGCGCGATCGCATCCGGTCGCGCCTTTGTCGTTCTCACGCACGTATGACCAGACGATCCTTTCCCGCGGATTCCGCGTTCTCACTTGATGGTCGCACGGTGGTCATCACCGGTGCCAGCGACGGCATCGGCCGCGCAGCGACAGAAGCGTTCGTGCGCGCGGGCGCGCACGTGGTCATGGTAGGACGGAGCGAGGCCAAGACCGCCGCCGCCGCGCGTGCCATCATGGGCGAGACGGGCACCACGAACATCACGTGGGAGATTGCGGATTTGTCGCGAATGGAGGCCGTCGAGGAGCTCGCCGACCGGCTGCGGGCTCGCCTGCCAGTGATTCACGTCCTCGTCAACAATGCCGGCGCACTGTTTCTCGAGCGGGGCGTAACCGCCGAAGGCATCGAGCGCACGGTGGCACTCAATCATCTGGCCTATTTTGCGCTGACCCTGCGCCTGCTGGATCGCGTGGTGGCGGGTGCCGAACCGGGCGCCCCTGCGCGCATTCTCTGCGTGTCGAGTCGTGCCCATCGCGACGCCAAACTGTCGCTGGACGATCTGCAACTCGAGCAGCATTACGCGGGATGGAAGGCGTACGCCAATTCGAAATTGGCCAACGTGCTCTTCACCCGCGCACTGGCCCGTCGGCTCGATCGGGAGAAGGTCGTGGTGCATGCACTGCACCCCGGCGTCGTCTCGACGCGTTTCGCCATCAACAACGGTCGCCGGGGCCGCATGCTCCGCCGCATGATGGACGTGGTTTCGGTGGGTCCCGCCGCAGGCGCTGACACGCTCGTCTGGCTGTCCTCCGCGGCCGACGCGTGCCACAGCTCGGGCGACTACTGGGTCAAACGTCGCCGTGTCGAGCCGTCCGGTGCGGCGCTCGACATGGCCCTCGGCGAGGCCGTCTGGGCGGCCAGCGCGTCGCTCACCGGTCTCGACGCGGAGAACCTCGTGGCGCGCTCAGGTGCCATGCGTGTCAACAGCGCTGCAACGCCATGAGGACCGGTTGAAAGACGTCGCGCGGCTGCTGGTCATACTCTGGTGGCTCGGTCCCATCGCCCTTTCGTTCCGACGCGATCGCAAACGATGGATACGGTGGGGTGAACCCGCACGTCGAACGCCAGCGTTCCACCAAGCGCGCGCGCGGCGCATCGTGCACGAGCTGGCCGCGCTGGGGCCGACCTTCGTGAAGCTGGCCCAGATCTTTTCGACGCGTGCGGATCTGGTGCCCGAGCCCTATCTCAGCACCCTCGGCACGCTCACCGACCGCGTGCCACCGGTCCCGTGGGTGACGCTTCGTCGGGTGCTGCACAACGCCTGGGGCGTCGACCCGGACAACGTGGTCGACGACCTCGATCCCGAGCCGTTGGCCGCCGGTTCGCTGGGCCAGGTGCATCGCGCCCGACATCTCGGCCGTGAGGTGGTCGTCAAGATTCTTCGTCCGGGCGTGGACGCGGTGGTCGCGCGCGACGTCCGCGTCGCGCGTCGCATTGTCGACTGGGTGTACGCCCGATTCCCGCACCATCACGTGCTGGGATTCCGTGTCGTCCTCGACGAGTTCGCGATCCACGTCAAGGAGGAGATGGACTTCGTGCGCGAGGGCGCCCAGTGCGTACGCATGCGCGAGCGCTTTGCCGATGAGCCCCGGCTTCGCATCCCGCAGGTGGTCGAGTCGTTGACGCGGCGCGAAGTCCTGGTGCTCGAATATCTGCCAGGCACGCGCATCGACGCGCTCGATGCGCGCATTGCCGCGGGCACGGTGTCCGCGACGGCGCTGGTGGAGACACTCATCGAATGTTACGCGCGCATGATGCTGCGCGACGGCGTGTTCCACGCCGATCCGCATCCGGGGAACCTGCTCGTCGACGACGCGGGCCGCATCATTCTGCTCGATTTCGGCATGGTCATCGATGTCGACGTGCGCACCCGCAAGGCGTTGTTCGATACCATCGTCTCGGCGATCCGCCGTGACGCCGCCGGAACCGCCAACGGGTTCTTCGCACTGGGCATGGTGGCACCCGGAACCGAGCATCAGACGATGGCGGATCTCGTGGCGGCGCTGCTGGAGATCGCGTACAGCGAATCCGCCATGGTGGAGCGCACCCGGATGATCGCTGACCGTGTGATGCGGGAGCTGTTTGCGTGGCCGATTGTGCTGCCAGGTGAACTCGTCTACTTCGCGCGAACCGCCGCGCTCATCGAAGGCATCGGCTCTCGCTACGACGCCAACTTCAACAGCATTCGGGTGGCGTCACCGGTGGTCCTCCGCATGCGACGCGAGCTGCTGGTGGCCTTGGTGGGCGAAGAGGGCGTGCAGGATCCGTGGGTGCGATGGGGGGCCACGCTTGGCGCTGTGGCTGGCGGCGCGGTCGCACTGCTCGGTACCGCGCGCACGCGGTGGAGCGAAATCGCCGCAGCGCGGTGGACCAAGTTTATCGACGATACGCGCGACGCCCCGTCCAACGAAAACGCTCCCGCCGGCACGTAGCCGACGGGAGCGTCTGAGCAATCGAAGAACCGTGCTTCGCGTTTCTTACGCGGTGCGACGGCGGCGTGACGCGACGCCCAACGCGAGCAATCCCGACGCCATCAGCACGTACGTGGACGGCTCGGGCGTCACGGAGAACGGCGGCGTCGGCGGGCCCACCGGGCGCGTGCGGGAGTACAGGAATTCCTGGTTGTCGCTCTCCCACGACTTGCACTTTCCGCGACGATACCCCGTGCAATCGACGACGTCGGTCAGCACGAACCAATCCTTGGTCAACGTCACGTTGCTCGGCACCAGACCCAGCAGGTTCTGATAGCCGGACGAGGGGGCGTTGTTCGAGAACAGGCGCCAAATCGACCCCTGCACGTTCTTGGCGGTGTAGCCAGACACGTTCGCCTCGTACTGCTCGATCAGCCACGCCGCCTTCTGATACTTGTAGGCGCTGGCTGCGCGCGTGGCCGAGAAATCTCCGCCGTTGAACGCCGTCGCGGCGTAGGTATCCCAGGTCTGCTGGGTGGGAGCGGCGTGATTCCAGTCCACGCACCACAGGATGACGTTGCTGTCGTCGGCGAACGTCGGGCTGAAGCCCGACAGGTCGCCCTGATACGGACCGACCGACGCGCCACCAAGCGTTCCGTTGGAGGAGACGTCACCATCGTACCGCAGTTGTCCCTGGGCGAAGGCGGAAGCGGGGGCCAGCGCGCTAAGAACCAGCGCGACCTTCAACAAATTGCGCATCAAGCGGGAAGTCGGAGTTTGTGGAGAGCGAACAGCAGCTGCTGGTGAGAATAGTCACTTTATATGCAATCTGCGTGCCACCGGCCGCGTCGGCCCGACGCCGCGTTTCAG
>JAGNMU010000069.1 GCA_017991005.1 Gemmatimonadaceae bacterium
ATCTGCTGTTGTACATCGTTGACAACGAAATCCACCATCGCGGGCAAGGCTACGTGTACCTTCGCGCGCTGGGAATCGAGCCGCCACCGTTCTGGGAGCGGTAACGGCGACCCTGTAATGACAGCGCGGTAAAGACGGCGCGCCAACGGCGATATGCATCACACCCAAACCGGCAGCCGGATCACACCGACTGCCGGTTTGCCATAACCGCTACGGGACGATCGCCGCCGGCTTCTTGACCACGGTCACCGTGATCGACGACGGATACTGCGTCGAATGGTGCACCACGTTGTTCGCCACCACACCGGTGGTTTCGTCGTAGTTGTTGCCACCCGTGTTCAGATTGCGGTCGAAGCGCGGGAAATTGCTGCTCGAGACTTCAATGCGCAGCCGATGGCCGGGCGCGAAGTAGTTGCTGGTGGTGAGTGGCTGCAGGGTCACCTTGTACACCTTGCCCTTCTCCATGAACACCGGCGGTTTGTCATATCCCTCACGGTAGCGCATCCGCTGGATCGACTCATCGAGGTTGTAGGCACGGCCGTCCGGATACACATCCAGAATCTTGACCGTGAAGTCGGTGTCCTTGGCATCAGACGAGACGTAGAGCGTCGGGATGATCGGCCCGCTCAACTCCATACCTTCTTTGAACGGCTCGGTGGTGTAGACCAGGATATCCGGCCGTTCCTCCATCTTCTGCTGGTCCATCGAGCCCGCTACGACGGCGTTGCCCTGGCAACACACGTTACCGCCGTACGACATCACCGGCTTCATCGGATCGTAGCTGAACCGGTCGGGTTTGTTCGACTTCTGTGCGTTCAATGTCAGCACGCCGTCGCCGTTACGCGTGTTGGCGCTGCCGTTGCTTCCCAAGTGGAACGTCATCGGCGACGCGTTGCGAGGCGGCCACACATCCGACGTCCGCCACTCATTGGCACCCATGACGAAGTAGTGGACTTTCGGGATCGTATCCATGGCGCGGCTGCCGTTGTTCTTCAGGAACTGATCGAAGAACGAATACATGATCTGCTGATACCCCAGCCGCGCGTCACCCATGTCCCGCTCACCAACCACGGTGTGTTCACTGGCGCGCGTATAGGCGCAGTGCCCGACGGGCGCGATGATCGCCCACTGCTGGTTGGCGGCGGCACCCTTGGCTGTTTTGCGCACGTGGTTGTACATGGCAAGATTCGGCCCCACCGATACATCGTACCACGACATGTACCACAGCCCCGGAATGTCGATCGGCATGCTCTCGTGCCAGAGGCCGCCGCGATACCAGGCCGGGTCGTTGGGCGTGCGCTTGATCATCGCCCCACCCGAGGCCACCGGCATCGAATCCGCGAAAATGCCATGCGGTCCATCCAGCGCCTTGATGATGTCCATTTCGGGCAGGTGCCAGAACGCCTTCGACCAGTCGACGGGCGGGAGACGCTGCGCCAGATCGAACGACTTGGACACGCGGATGAGATCGGCCTGCGACGTGTTGGCCGGAAACATGGGGCGCACCTGATTCTGCTCGCCCATGAGCCAATCGATGAACAGCATCTGCACCGCGCCGCCGCGATACCAGTTCCCCATCTCGTAGTACGGACCAACCTTGCCGACACCGGCGCCGAACCCCTGCACGTTCATCGCGGCAAAGGCTGGATTCCCCAGCGCCGCAACCGCCGGCTGCCACTCGGCCGTCGACGAACACCCCGTCGCACCGATCTTTCCGTTCGACCAGGGCTGCGAGCTCAGGTACTTGAGCTCATCGTCTCCATCCGTCAACGGCGCCCCGAGGATGTCGTAGTTGCCTTCGGCGAAAAAGTGGCCGCGCTCCTGCATGTCGACGTACGCGTAGCCGCGTTTGACGGCGGTCAGTGCCGCCGTCATGTCGCGAGGCACGCCGTTCTGCACGTCCCAATAGTTGAAGTTGTATGGTGTCCGCACCCAGATCGCGGGCACTTTGATGTCGGCACCCTTCGGCACGTAAATGTCGGCCGGAATACGAATGCCGTCACGCATGGGAATCATGACCTTGCGATTCACCACCGCGACCGATTGCAGCTCATTCTCGATGGCCCACCGCTTGGCCTTGATGCTGTCGGGCAGTGCACCCGATGATTGCGCTCGCGCCGATACACCCGAGAGTGCCGTCGCCAGAAACAGTGTGCGCCAACCCCAGTGCTTCCGTGCAACTCGCATCGCCACGTCCCCCGTCAAAGTTGAACCTCAACAGCCGTACCCTGATGAACGCGTGAGCGTGCAGGATGTTGCGTCGGCGCGCGTGCGCCACAACGCGAGCTGCACGCACGTGCTGGGACCGCCACCACGTTCGCGATGTAGGCGAATTGACTACAAGCTTGTCAGATTCGCCGATTGTATCTCCGGAATTCCGGAGCAGATTGTAGCACATACCGACGCCGGTATCCCCGCAACCTTCTGCCGGCCGGTGCGCGTATGAGCCGAATTCAGCGCCTTCGCCGCAGCTCTGGGCACAGCATTCGATCCAGGCTGTTGTGGCTGGCGCTGATCGTCGCGGTGCCGTTGACCACGCTGGCTGCACTCCGTGCGTGGGAACGGTCGCGCACCGAAACCGAGCGCGTGACCGAGCAGGCGCACCAACTGGCGGTGATGGCGGCACGCGGCCTCGACGCGCAAGTAACGGGCACGCGCACACTGCTGGTGGGTCTCAGTCTCTTGCTGGATCCACAGAAGACGCCAACCAGCAATGACGCCATCCTGCGTCGGCTCTTTGGTGGCGCGCCCGCGCGATACGCCACGCTGTGGATCAACGATTCATCCGGTCGCAACATCGGCGCGGCGCAGCTGCCGCCGGGCGGACGTGATGCGGTGAACCTTGCCGACCGTCAGTACTTTCAGGATGCCATCCGACTGCGTCGCTTTTCGGCGGGTCGGGTGGTGCACTCGCGCACACTTCCCGGCAATCCCGCAGTCATGGTGTTCGCCCTGCCACTCCTCGACCCGACAACAGGCGTGGCGCGTGCGGTCGTGGGTGCCTCGATTCAGGTGGACTCGCTTGAAGGCATGCAGGTCCTCCGGACCTTGCCGCCCGGATCCGTGCTGACCATCCTCGATTCGAGCGGCGTCGTGCTGTGGCGCTCCGTGGATGCCTCGCGGTGGATTGGGCGAAGCTACGCCGGGTCGCCAGGCGTGGAACACAACAATCGCGTGCCCGAGGGTGCGGGCCCCGTGCGTTCGGACGACGGCACACAACGGCTGGTCTCGTGGCGTCGCATGAACTCCACGGGATGGAACGTCTACGTCGGCATCCCGCTGCAATACACACTCGATGTTGCGCAGAGCCAGTTTCTGCTCGATCTGGGCTCGGGTGGTCTCGTGACAATCGTGGTGCTGGTCTTCGCGTACGTCGGCACGCGGCGCATTGTCGCCCCAATCGAGTCGCTCACGGTCGACGCGGTCTCCATTGCCGAAGGTGACGAATCTCGCCGTTCGATGATTCGTTCGCCCGATGAGATCGGCGACCTCGCGAGTGCGTTCAATCAGATGGCCGACACGGCGGTGGAGCGGCGGCGTGCGCTCGTGGAAAGTGAAAGCCGTTACCGCGTGTTGTTCAATGCCAATCCCCTGCCCGTGTTCGCGTGGTCGGCGGCGTCCGCGCGCATCACCGACGCGAACGACGCCGCACTCGCAGCGTTTGGTTATGCGCGCAGCGAGTTCATTGGCCTGCCGATGACGGATCTCGTCGATCCGACTGATCAACACCATCTGCACGCACTGATCGGACGCGCGACCACGGGCGAGTTTCGCAAACCCATCGCCGTCGCGCGACGCCTCCGACATGCCAGCGGCCGCGCGATGGACATGGAACTCCACGCGACGATGCACACACAAGAGCCCGCGATGGAAATCTTCGTGGTCGCCATCGACGTCGGCGCTCGGAACGCCGCCGCCAACGCCCTCGAGGAATCCCGTGACCAGCTTCGTCAGGCGCAGAAGATGGAGGCGCTCGGGTCGTTCGCCGGCGGTATCGCCCACGACTTCAACAACTATCTCTCCTCCATCATGGGTTTTACCGAATTGGCGGAGGCCGAGCTTCCAGAGGACAGCGATGCGCGCGCCGACCTGCGCGAGGTGTTTCAGGCGGCCACTCGGGCGGCCGCGCTGACTCGGCAAATTCTTGTGTTCAGCCGCAAACAGGTCGTCGAGGCCGAGTGGCTCGATCCGTCCGACGTGATGGCGAATCTCGAGCGCATGCTGGCGACGTTGATGGGCGCATCGGTTGCGCTCGAACTTCGCCTCGCACCCAACGTCGGGTGGGTTTTCACGGACCGTGGTCAACTGGAACAGATCCTCGTCAATCTGGCCCGCAACGCCCGTGACGCCATGCCGGAGGGCGGCTCATTCGTCCTGTCCACGGAGCACGTAACCACGCAGGAAGACGATCCGGCACACCACGGACTTCCCGCCGGCGACTGGGTGGTGCTGCGCGCGCAGGACAGCGGACACGGAATTCCAGACAGCGCTCGTGAACGCATCTTTGAACCGTTTTTCACCACCAAAGAGCGCGGTCGGGGTACCGGACTCGGCCTCGCGTTGGTGTACTCGATGGTGCAACACGCGCACGGTCACATTGGTGTGGAAAGCTCCCCGGCGTCCGGAACTACCTTCTCCCTGTACCTGCCACGATCAGCCACCGCACCAAGTCAGACATCGTCGCCGGAAAGTGAGGCACCAGTGCGCGGCGGAAACGAGCGGATTCTGGTTGTAGAAGACGACCCCACCGTCCGCCGCATTACCTGCCAGGTGCTGGAGCGCGCGGGGTATGACGTGGCAACGGCGCCCAATGGGACCGACGCGCTCAGGCAACTGACCGACACCACAGAACACTTCGCCCTGCTTGTCTCCGACGTGGTGATGCCCGGCATGAACGGGCCAGCGCTGGCGCGCGCAGCCCGTGAGCGCCGTCCGGACCTGCCCGTGCTCTTCATGAGCGGCTACGCGGATGACGACGAGCGCGAGGGCGGGTCAGTCGTTGACACCCACTCGTTCATCGCCAAACCGTTTTCGGCCGACATGCTCTTGCGCAAGGTGCGCCTGATGCTGGATGCGGCGGCTACACCAGCGTCAACCTGACGCGCACGCCGCTTGCAAGCACGCCGCTTCGTCGCGCGCCGCATCCGGTGCGCCCGACTACTCCATCCAGCGCAGCAGCTCAGCGGCGGCTCGACGCGCTTTCGCCTCCGGCACTTCGGCCGGCTCACCCACGGTCAGCACCGCCACAATGCGCTCGCCGTCTTCGGTGCCGGCCGCCGCACGCGCGGCAGGATCATCCATGATGGCACCGGTGCGGATGTGCGTTCCCAATCCTATGCTCACCGCCGTCAACATGAAGTTCTGCACGGCCATCATCGTCGCCGCATAGTCTTCCTCGCGGATCTCCATGTTGTCGTTCAGCGTCATGGACACGATCACCATGCACGGCTGGGCACGATGCGACGCGGCCGTCTCGGTCCGGATGCGCTCGGCGTCGGTTTCGTTGGCGGCCTTCTTCGCCTTGCGATTGCCCAGCGCCAGACCGTATGAGGCACGCGCCTCGGGACCCAGCACGGCAAAACGCCAGGGCTGCGTCAGCCGGTGATTCGGGGCCCACGTGGCCGCATCGACCATCAACTGCAATTCGTCGCGCGATGGGGCACGTTCGGTGAACTTCCGGATACTGCGACGGTGCCGGATGGCGTCTGCGAGTTGCATGCGGGTTCCTGGGAGATGGTCGAGGCGGCGCTGCAGTCACAGCGCGATCGGTCAAAGGTAATGGCCGCAGCAGCCATCACGGCTACCGATGGCGATCGACCGCAAACCGTGCAGCCACGTGGGCGAGGCGCCGAACCCCTTCAGCCAACGTCGGCGGCTCGTAGTGCGCAAAGCTCAGCCGCACATAGTCCGAAAACCCGTCGCCGCCAACAAACCGCGATCCGGCGTGGTAGCTCACGCCGTGCCGCGTGGCCTCTGGCCGAAGACGCGACGCGTCCGTCCGAGCCGGTAACCGAAGCCACACGAAGTAGCCACCATGTGGCTCGACAAAGTGAGCATTGGCAAACTCCGTACGGAGCGCCGCGCACAACGACGCCGTTCGTTCGGCATACACCCGGCGGAGTCCGTCGAGACAGGTGTCGGCGAGACCGAGCTCGATCATGCTTCGCATGATGCCCGACACGAACGGATTGAATCCGCCGCCACTTTGCACCACACCAGCGCGCATCAGCGTCTGCAGCATCGGTGTCGCCCCATGAATCCACCCGAGACGGAGCCCAGGGGCACAGATCTTCGAGAACGAGCCAAGCGACACGATGCGCGCCGACGACACATGCATCGCCAGTGGCGGCGGCGGCGGCGTATCAAAGTCGAGCAGATGATAGACCTCGTCGGCCACGATCAGCAGGTCGTGTGCCTGGCTGACTTCGACGAGTTGCGCCCGCCGCTCGGCCGACATGGTGGTTCCCGACGGATTCTGAAACGACGGGATCGTGTACAGCAAGGCCGGACGATGCTGGCGCAGCGCGTCCCGCAGCGCATCGATGCGGATGCCGTGCTCGTCGATCGGAATGCCGACCACGTGCAATCCGTGGTCGCGAAACACATGCAATGCGAGAAAGTACGTCGGTTCCTCGACGAAGATGGTGTCGCCGGGCTGCGTGCAGCGTGCGCACACCAGATCAAGCGCGTGGGAGGCGCTGCCCGAGATCATCAGCTCCGACGCATCGATGGGCCCGCGGTATCGTCGACTCAGGAACGCGGCCAACATGTCGCGAAACGACGCATCGCCTTGGTCGGCACCGTACTGCAGCAGCGTGGCGTCGCCCGCGCGAAGGAAGTGCTCGGTGGCCGTTCGCAGCATCTCCACCGGCAACAACGAGAGCGATGGCTGACCGTTTCCGAAGTCGATCAGACCGTCATCGATGGAACCGGTCATCGGTACGCACTCCGCGCCGGTACACCGGCGCCGTCCCCGACGCGCCGGATGACGCGCTCGGCGTAGTCGATCACGCTCAGCATGCCGCTCATATCGAGTCGCGAAACCGTGTCCTCACTGGTGTGATACGCGCCGTGTGTCCCGGTGAAGAAGTGCAGCACGGGAACCCCCATGCGCGAAAAGCTCTGGTAGTCTGAGCGCGCCTGAAACGGATCGGGATCCCTGATGCGCTCGACTCCAAGACGGCCGGGCGTGCCAACGCTGTCGATGATGCCATCCCAGTCGCGCGAGCTTTCCATGGCACGTAACTGCAGACGGCGTCCGCGCAGATTGCCGATCATATCGAAGTTGAACATGGCAACCATCGAATCGACCGACACCGGCGCATTCAGCACAAAAGCCTTCGATCCAAACAGCCCGAGTTCCTCCGCACCAAAGTGCACGAGCAGCACTGAACGGCGCATCGGCGAGTTGGCCAATCGTGCCGCCAGTTCGAGGACAGCGGCGGTACCAGACGCGTTGTCATCGGCGCCCAGATGTGGCCGGGTGGCAGTGCGATGGTCGAGCGCGCCGTAGCCGGTTTGGCCCAAGTGATCGTAATGCGCACCAATCACGATCCACTGATGCTGCAGCACCGAGTCGGTGCCTGGAATCGCCGCCGCGACATTGAATGCCAGCGCGTTCGAATCGATGCCGGCCAGTCGCAATGTCATCGGCAGCAGCCGAAATGACTGCTGGTAGCTGAAGACACAGGCGCCGACGGAATCGCAGATCCCGGACTTGAAGGCGGGGTTGATCTGCAAAGATCGGTACCGCTGCGTCAGATAGACCCGCGCACTCTCGTTCCCCGCCGATCCCGTGGCGCGACCATTCAACGGCGCGCTGGCCAGATACGACACATCGCGCCACACCGACGCACGAGTCGAATCCAGGCGCTCGGTCACGATCGGCGTCTGCGCCTGCGCCTGCGCCTGCGCGGCCAGCGACGCGGGGAAGACGCATGCCAAGAACAGCACGAGTCCAAAGCGGCGCACGCCGGTCACTGGGCCATTTGCGATGGGCATGCGGGAAGATGTGACGTCGATCGCGCTCGTGCGAGCCCGACGACGAATCATGGGCGTCCGGGCTCCACGTACCGTGTGGGCCCTGTTGACCACCGAGACGCGCTTGGCGCGCGAGTGGCCGCTTGGTAGCCAATGCGTTCGACAGGCGCTTACTTCGTGACCATGCCCACCTGCCCTGCCCGTTTCGTCCGCTTTGCCATTGGCGCGAGCCTGATGGCCCTTGCCTGCACGACATCCGACGCGCCCGCTGATACCGCCGCATCGACGCCGAGCGCGACCTCGGTGTCCTCTCCGGCGGATGACTATCTCGCGGCGCTGCGATCGCACTGCGACAAGGCGTACGAAGGCCGCCTCATCGATCCGCAGCCGGCCGACAGCGCGATGCGCGGCCAGCGACTCGTCATGCACGTGCGCGGCTGTGGTGACACTGTGCGCATCCCGTTCCACGTCGGCGAAAATCGCTCGCGCACCTGGGTCTTCACGCGAACGGCCGCAGGCGTCCGCCTCAAGCACGACCATCGGCATGAAGACGGCAGCGAGGACCGCATTACGCAGTACGGCGGCGACGCACGCGACGGTGGGACCGCGACGAGCATGGCATTCGCCGCCGACAGCCTGACGGCGGCGCTCATTCCGGCAGCCCGCACCAATGTGTGGACCGTCGACATTTCACCAACGCAGTTCGTCTACCAGTTACGTCGAGAAGGCACCGATCGCCGCTTTCGCGTGGAGTTCGACCTGACGACGCCGGTCCCGCGGCCGCCGGCGCCGTGGGGCGCGGCACCGAACTGACGGCGCGCCGCGCCCTCTCGCGTCTGACTCAGCGGCCCGTTCTGGTCGATGCGACAACACCGGGCAGCAGTGCCTCGAGTTTGTCGAACGACCCCGTCCACCCCATGGTCATGCCGCCCTTCTCGGCGACAAATGCGGCCATCTCCTCGGCGGTCGCCGAGCCGAACGCATCCCACCGAACCGTGACGCGCGTTTGCGTCGGACCTTCCGGCGTGAGCAGCACCGTCGTCAGCATCTTCTCCGGCCACGTGGGCGCACCCGGATGCCGTGACATGTTTTCATGCTCGTCGGCAAACGACTGGGTGTACTGAAGCCGATTGGGCCGCTGCATTTCGAGATAGTTCACATGGCCGTACATCGTGAACTGCCCGTTGGTCATGGCGTAGAACGCGTCGCCACCCGGACGGATATCGATGCGCCGGAACTCCATTGTGAATCCCGTCGGCGGCAGCCACGCACCAAAGTGTTCGGGCGTGGTCCACATGTCGAACATCGTGTCGATCGGCGCATCGAACGTGCGGTTGATGACGAAGATCTCCGTCTGCGACACTTGCTTCTCCAGGTATTCGCCGAGTCGATCCCACGTGGAGTTGCCACCGACGGTCTTGATGAAGGCGCGCGTCTGTGCGGCCGCTTCCGCCGTCTCGAGGGTCATGCACATATCGAGTTCGGTTTTGCCGCCGAGATCGCGAAACTCGACGGTGACGCGAAAGAGCGGCTTGGCGTCGGCCGATGACGCGCCGTGATCGTAGACCAGGCGCGCGCGCGGCACGACTTCGTGATACCGGGTGAAGTTGGGCCAGTCTGTGCCATCGGGCCCATGCATCGTGTACTCCCACGATCCGCCGGGCCGCAAATCCTTGCTGTGGGTGGTGATACTGAAGCCACGCGGTCCCCACCACTTCGCCACGTGGTTGAGATCGGTCCACGCCTCCCAGACCAGCGCAACGGGCGCGTCGTAGATGCGAATGATGCGAATGTCCCGGGCGCTATCCGTTGTGGTCATCGTGTGTCCTCGGCGGGGTGGTAGTGACGGTCTTGAGGTACTCAGCCAGGCGATCCAGGCTTTGCTCCATGTGGACGCGGTATTCGTCCATCCATTCGGCGGCGTCTTTGAGCGGTTCGGCGTTGAGCTTGCACGGCCGCCACTGCGCTTCCCTGCCCTTGGTGACGAGACCGGCCTTCTCGAGCACCTTGAGGTGCTTGGTGACGCCGGGGAGCGTCATCCGCGTGAGGAAGGGTTCAGCGAGTTCGTTGACACTCGCTTCCCCCTGCCGCAGTCGGGCGAGAATGGCCCGTCGAGTGGGGTCGGCGAGCGCCGAGAAGGTCTGGCTGAGTGTGTCGTGCATAGTAAACCGTATGGTTAATTAGCTGTTTGGTATAGTAAGTTCTCCGAATCCCGTGTCAAGTCGACAGCGATCGTTGACAGGCCCGCCTGACGCGTGTCGCGCGTCGTTTTCGCCCGGATGGCGCGAAAAGGGTGACGGCGATGTCGCGAACGTCTGCTATGGTGTCTCGCCACCGCACGCCGGTGCCATTTGCGAATCTGCCGCACACCTCATTACCGTAATACGTATTACACCATTACGTATTCCGGAGGAGCCCCATGCCCGTGTCCACACTCACATCCAAGTATCAGGCGACGATCCCGCGCGCGGTCCGAGAAGCCCTCGCGCTGGGCGCCGGCGATCGCATCGAGTTTCTCATCGATCGGGATGGGGTGCGAATTCAACGCGCGCTCCCTGCCGACGCGGAGTTGCAGGAACTGGAAGCGACACTCGCGCCAGAATGGGATTCCGCCCGTGATGATGCGGCCTATGCCGGTCTATAGCGCCGGAGATGTGGTGGTGGTGCCGTTTCCGTTTTCGGAGCGCCGCGCCGCCAAACGGCGTCCGGCGTTGGTATGCTCCGGCGCCGACTTCAACGAGAGTTCGCACCATCTCGTGTTGGCCATGATCACGACGGCGGCGCACAAGAAATGGCCCGGTGACGTCGCGATTCGCGATCTCAGTGAGACCGGACTTCCGGCGCCGTCGATTGTGCGCTGGAAGCTCTTCACCCTCGACGCATCGCTGGTACTGCGTCGCGCCGGCGCACTCTCAACACGCGATCGTGCGATGTGTCGAAAGCAGCAGCCACTCGCGCTCTAGCCCGTCGATCGCTCAGCGCCGCGCGATCCCAAACCCCGTGCGCTTGAACAGGGCCGCAATCGTGAGCGAGAAGATCGGGCCCATGTAGCAGAACACGGCCCACGGCGCGTACGACAGGGTGGGAACGCCGAGTGTGGTCGCCATAAACACCGCCGAGACGGTCCACGGCATCAGCACCTCGGTGATGGTCACAGAGTCTTCCAGCGACCGCGACAGATTCTGCGGTGCGAGATGGCGGTCGCGGTACGCGGGTTGAAAGAGCCCGCCCACCACCAGCATCGTCACGCCACCGTGACTCGTCAGCCCGATCATCGCCAATCCTGATGTCATGGTCGCCGCGATGAGGCCAAACACGGAGCGCACCGACTGCAGCATGCGCGTCATCAGCACGTCGAGGGCGCCAGACATCTCCATGCCGGCGGCAAGCACCAGTGCAGTGAATACAAGCACCAGCGTGGTGGACATCGAGTTCATACCGCCGCGCTGTACCAGTCGACCGAACGCGGCACTCAGTGTCGTGACATCGACCCCGCTCGCCGCCAGCAACGGCAGCTGCACGCCGGAAACCGCGGCCGTGACCACATCGCTGATGCCGAACGGTTGTACCGTGAGCGCGATGACGGCCGCGGCGAACGAGGAGAGCAGAATGGCAATGACCGACGGCACGCGTCGCACGATGCACACTACCACAACCAGCGGCGGAATGAGGGCGTACCACCCCAGACGAAACACGGATGTGATATCGGCCAGCAGCAGTTGACCGCTCTCCGGAATACCGGTGGCACTGGCGACCGATGCCCGCCCGGCCACGCTATACACGATCAGACACATCACGAATGACGGCACCGCCGTGTACAGCATGTGCCGGATGTGGGTATACAGCTCCACGTCGGCGGCCACCGAGGCCAGAATCGTGGAGTCGGACAAGGGCGACATTTTGTCACCGAAGTACGCCCCCGAGATCACCGCGCCCGCAATGAGCGGCAGCGGTGCGCCCAGCGCCGTGGCGGTGCCCATCATGGCGACGCCAATGGTGCCGGCCGATCCCCACGAGGTGCCGGTGAAGGACGACATCAGGACCGTGGCCAGAAAGGCCGTCAGCGCGAGGTGTTGCGGACTCACCAGCCGCACGCCCCAGTAGACGAGGTACGGTATGGTGCCCGACAACATCCAGAGTCCGATCAACATGCCGATCGACAGCAGGATGAGCAGCGCGGGAAGAATCCCCGCCACCTTTTCGCCGGCGACGCGCTGTATATCGTCCCACGAGGCACCCTGCCGAATGGCAATGACGCCCGCGACGACCGCCGCGCACAGCATGGCGATCACAATCAGATCGCCGGTGAGTGTCATGAATGGTATGCTGCCCAACAGCACCACCAGCATCGTGGCGATCGGCAGCAGCGCCGCGCCAAGCGAGAGCGACGGCTTCGGCGGCGTCGCGGTCATGCCGCAGCCAATGCGACGTCCAACGACTGCCTGAGATCAGCCAGCAACACGTCGGCCCCTTCGAGGCCGACGGAGATACGAATCGTGCCGCGTGGAATCTCCTGGGCGGCAAGACGCGCATCGTTGTGCCCATTCGCCGGCGCAATCACCAGACTCTCCACCCCGCCCCAGCTCACGCCGATCTGAAAGTGCCGCAGACCGTTCACGACCTGCCGCACCCGCTCGACATCGTCACGCACCAGCGTGAACGAGAAGGTCCCGGAGAATCCGCGAAACTGACGCGCGACGAGCGCCGCATCAGCCGCGAACACCGGGTGATGCACCGCGGCAACGGCCGGATGCTCACGCAACGTGTGCGCGATGGTGAGTGCATCGGCCTCCTGCTGACGCAGTCGTGTGGGCAGCGTGCGCAGCCCACGCAACACCAGCCACGCCTCGTGCGCCGACTGGATGCCGCCATTCAACAGATACGCGCGATAGAAGATCTCACGCAGACGCGCCGACGTGGTGATTACCGCGCCGGCCATGAGATCACTGTGCCCGTTCAGGTACTTGGAGGCGGTGTGGACCACGATGTCCACGCCGAGCGTGATCGGTTTTTGCAACAGCGGCGTGGCCCAACTGTTGTCGATGCAGGTGATCGCGCCGTGTGCCCGAACAACAGCGCTGATCGCCTCGAGATCGAGAACGCGGAACGTCATCGTCCCCGGGCTTTCCAGCCAGACCAGTCGCGTGTTGGGGCGGAGCGCGGCAGCGACCGATGCCGCATCGGTGGCCAGCAGGACGTCGTGCGACACGCCGAAATGGGTGAGATGCTCAGCCAGTTGCAGCGTGGGACCGTACGTCTGGTTGACGAACAACACATGATCGCCGGCGCGCACGACGCCCAACATTGCGGCGCTCACCGCCGCCATCCCCGAACCGAAGCACTTGCACGCCTCGCCA
>JAGNMU010000070.1 GCA_017991005.1 Gemmatimonadaceae bacterium
TCCTTGAACAGCACGTCGTGCTGCGACACCTCATAGCCCGCGGCAATAGCGTGCTGTTGGCGATCGGTTCGCAACAATCCGCTCGCCCGCCATTCACGCACATCGTTGGAGGAGCGGAGTGCGCCCCCACCTTCATCTTGCGCGGACGAGAAACGCGTCACGCTGATGCGCTGCACAGCGGCGCTCCGTGCGCCAAGCGGCTGCGACCAGGTGAGTCCGGCGGCATCGTTGCCCCAGTCGAGCGCGTACGTGCCGTCCAATCCGAGCGTGTCTTCCCGCTGCGTGAAATCCTCGCGCAACGCATCGCGCCCGTGATACACGGTCAAGGCCAGACGGCCACCACGCGGCAACTGGCGGGCAACGTGCAGATGCCCATCGTAAAACGCATACGGGAAGTCGCGATCGGCAACGGAGCGGGCGATGCGATCGGCGTACGTCCGACGTCCCGCAAACTGCCAGGCCGTCTGACCGTTTTCGGTCGCGCCGCTCAAGCTGAGCGAGGCGGCCAGTACGGACATCTGCGCCTCGCCGTGGACCCCGCGTCGCACGTCTTCCGCGCTGGTCACCTCCAGCACGCTCGACAAGCGGCCGCCAAACTCGACGGGCGGCGCGCCGGCATGCAACCGGATACTGCCAACGGTGGCGTCCATGAACGTGCTGAACACGCCGCCCAGATGAAACGGCTGATAGAGCGGGATGCCATCGAGCAAAATCAGATTCTGATCCTGCTCCCCTCCGCGCACATTGAGTCCGGCCGTGAAATCATTGCGCGCCACCACACCGGGCAACAGTTGCACCGCGCGCATGACATCGGCTTCGCCGATGGCCGGCAGCGCACGCAATACGGCCGCGTCGAGCGACACTGCGGACGTCGCCGGCGCACCCTCGAAGCGCTCGCGTTCGGTGAGTTGGGCCTGTGTGCGAACGGCGGCGAGCGTCGTCGCGGCAGCACGCAACGACAGTGTCACCTCGCTCGTTTCGCCATCGCGCACGCGCACGGGCAGGTCGACCGGCGCATACCCTACGCGTCGCGCGCGCAGCACCGCCGTGCCGCGGGGCACGCGGGTGAAGGCAAAGCGTCCCGTACTGTCTGTCAGCACGACCTGTGGGATGCCGTCCACCGATACGGTGACCCGTGGCAGCGGCGCGCGCGTGGAATCGTCGCGCACCACGCCGCGAATACCGATGCGTGTCGCGGGCTGCGCCGACTGGGCCACCGCTTCGGCGGCCATCGCCTCGGCGGCAAGCGCCTCGGTCGACATCGCCGTCACACCGGCCAGCAGAACCTGCGTACACCGACGGACCGAAGCGAGCATGGCGACCGGAAGAGGCGCGCCCATCATCAGGGCGGGACAAGCGTTGGTGTCGGAGTATGCAACCTCCGCATGCGTGGAGCCAGAGCGTGTGGTGCGTTGTGTGGGCCAGTATCGGTGCAGCTTATCCCATGCCTCCGGTGGAGAAGATCGCCACGGGTGTGTTCGTGGCGCGCTTTCGCGACGGGCGCTGCGATACGGTGTTGACGCACGTGACCGGTGTGGAGACCATTCGTCTCGGTTCGGCGCTCGCGACGATGGCCGCGCACGTCTCCACCATCACACTGACCCCCGAATCATCATGAATCGGTTCTCGAACCAGCCGTTTCGCGGGGGCTCCGTGGTCTCCCGTCGGCGATGACGGACCTCCAGCCGGACATGCCGGAGACGCAGCCGCCGGCCGCTCAGCCGCGTTCGCCCGCCGTTCGTCTCGCGCTGCGCGTGGCGGGTGCCGCGCTGGTCGTGGTCATGCTCGCCGTGGTCGTGAAGGCGCTGCGTCGTGATGGTCCCGCAGCACTCGCCGCGTGGCGCGCCGCTCACGTGCGATGGCAGTGGGTGACGGCGGCATTCGCCTGCGCGTTCTTCGGCCACGCGGCGTACGTCATTGGCTGGCGCCGACTGCTCAGCGACGCCGGCGTTCGGGTGGGGCTGTGGCCGCTCGCGCGCATCTTTCTCGTCAGCAACCTCGGACGCTACTTGCCCGGCGGAAAGGCGTGGCAGATGGGTATCGTTGCGATGATGGCCACGGAGATCGCCTTGCCCGCCGCGGCCGTTGCCGCGAGTTCGCTCTTCCAGGGCGTCGTGGGCATGGGTGTCGGGGCGATCGTGCTCCTTGCTGCGGGCGGCGCATCACTCGAGGTCGCGACGGGATGGCTCGCGGTACCGGTCGCAGGCGTTGTAGGTCTGCTTTTCGCACCCGCCATTGTCCGGGCGATCCCTCCGATTCAACGACTGCTCGCGCAGCGTGCCAAAGGCTTTGAAACGCTCACGGCGGCCACGATGTGGACACTGGTCTGGACGTCGATGGCGAGTTGGATCTTCTGGGGTTTGGCGCTGTTCGCACTCGCCACGTCGCTGTTGCCCAATGCCACCGTCAGTGTGAGCGCCTACATCACGGCATGGACCGGATCGTTTCTCGCCGGCCTCATCGCGGTGGTGTCCCCAGCCGGACTCGGCGCGCGCGAAGGGATCATGCAGGCGGTGCTCGAAAAAGCGGGCATGATCGCAGGCGATGCACTCGTCCTGGTGCTTGTCTCGCGCGTCTGGGCCACCTTGCTGGATGTGGTCCCGGCGGTGCTGGTGTTGGCGATTCGCAAACGGCAAAAAGGCACATCACGCTCGGCCTCGGTCCCGACGCCATGACCCCGCTCTTCAAGAAACTCAACCTCGGCGCGCACACAACAATTCACGTGTTGAACGCACCGAGCTCGTTTGAAGCCGAGCTCGACGCCCTCGAGGGCGTGACGATCAAACGGGCGGCACGCGGTGCGGTGCAGTTTGGCATGGCGTTCGTGATCACGCAGGCGGAACTGGACGCCGCGAGTCGCACACTCACCGCCTCCGCCGAGGGCGACGCCATTCTGTGGATGGTGTACCCCAAGGGCACCTCCAAACGGTATCGCTGCGAATTCAACCGGGATTCCGGCTGGCAGGTGCTTGGCGACGCCGGCTTTGAGCCCGTGCGCATGGTCGCCGTGGATAAGGACTGGTCGGCGCTGCGCTTTCGCCGCTCGTCCTACATCAAGTCGATGACGCGTAGCGCCACCAATGCCATTTCGAAAGATGGCAAGCAGCGGACCAAAGGCTCCGCCACGCGCTGACCACGACGGTAGCGGAGCTTTCGCGCGTGTGTGCCCACGCGCGAAGCAGTGCCTGCCTTACTTCGCGGCCGCCAGCGCCACCGACTGTTCGATGTCCGCAGCGTGCATTTGATACTCCGGCAAGTTCTTCTTGAGCTCGCCGTCGCGTGACGCGAGAAAGGACTTCCATGCGGTTGCGGCAGTGGCGGCATCACCGCGCGCCGTCGCCGTGCGTGCGCGCAGCGACAGACCAAGCAGGTGTGTGGGTGCCGCCTGCAGGATCGTATCGGCCTGCGCGGCGGCGATGACCAGATTGCCCGTCACGGCCGCCACCCGGCCGTAGTCATACCGTGCGTCGGTATCGAGCTCGGCGCCCAGCATTTCGAAACTCGCCAGCGCCATTGGCGCAAAGAACTGCGCACTGTCGGCCTTGCCCTGCTCCGTGTATCGCATGATGCGATCGTAGAGTCGGCTGGCACGTTCGCGCGGCGACATGTTCGCGATATCGGGCGCGGCGCCTCCCCCACCATTGGCAAATGGGGCAAATGGCGCCGCGCCGGCATCGGCCACAGCGGGCGCCGTGGACGCACCGTTGATGAAATACGCACTGACCGCGACCAGCAGAACGGCCGCCAGTCCCCACGGCAGGTACTTCGCGACCGCGTTGTCCTGCGTCGGCGCTCCCGCCGCTGCCTCGGCACCGCGCGGCGCGGCGCCGGCAGCCACCGACGTGCCGCACTCATTGCAGAAGCGGGCGCCGGCCGGAAGCGTCGCGCCGCAGCTGCGACAGGCATTGGCGCCCAATGGCGTACCGCACGCGTTGCAGAATTTCCCGGACGCGTTGGCGCCACAGGCAGAGCAGATCGTCGAAGAGGAGCCGGCTTTTTTCATCCCGACAAATTCGCTGGTGCTCCACGCGTTGTACACTCGGCGAGGGATTTCACAGCCAGACAACCAGTACTCCAACTGCTTTTGTCGATATCGGTGCATGCTCGTGCGCTCGCCAATAGACTTCAATCTCTGGTGTCCTTACGATAGAACTGGTCTGCCGTAGCTGTATCCACCCGCGTCCGTGCGACTTTGCGCGACCCCGCCGCTCTTGTGCTTTCTGCAGTCGCTCACCGCTATGGCCGACGGTGGGCGCTTCGCGGCGTTTCGGTCACCGTCGAGTCCGGCGAGATCCTCGGGATCATCGGACACAACGGGAGCGGCAAAAGCACCCTGCTGCGAGTCGCGGCGACCGCAATACGCCCCACGCAGGGCGGCGGTACGGTCCACGGCCTGGATCTGGTCAAGCAGGCCTCGCGCGTCCGCGAGATCGTGGCGCTGCTGTCCACCGACCCGGGGATGTACGGCGACCTGACCGCGCTGGAAAACCTGCACTTCGCCGCACGGATGCTCGGTGTTCGCGACGACGGCTTACTGCTTCAGCGCGCGCTCGATCGGGTCGGGCTCGGTCGGGAGGGCCACGAGCGTGCCCGAAACATGTCGTCGGGGATGCAGCGCCGTCTCTCCATTGCCCGGCTGCTGTTGCGGGAGCCAAAGGTGTTGCTCCTCGACGAGCCGTACAATTCGCTGGATCCCGAGGGCGCGAAACTGGTCAACATGGTGATTCGGGAGACCCGGGACCGTGGAGGTAGCGTCCTGCTGGTGGCCCATGACGTGTCACGCGCCGAAGGGCTGCCCGACCGCACCATTGAGATGAACGACGGGTTGCTGGCCGACTCGCCGGCTGAGTCCTCCGCTGGCGACGATCAGGACGTGGTGCCGCTTGATATCGCGCGCGCGCGCCGGGCCGAACGCGGAGGGCCACGATGACCAGCGCCACGCTGCACTCCCCGAATTCGCGTTTCCGGGCCGACCTGGACCGGGTGTTGGCGGTGGCGTGGAAGGACCTGACCGCCGAACGGCGGACGAAGTCGAATTTCAACGCCGTGCTGGCGATGGCCGGACTGATTCTGCTTTTCTTCGGTTTCGCCTTGGGGCCGGATGCGGAGGGACTGCGAAACGCAGCCGCCGGTGTGCTCTGGCTCACGATTCTTTTTAGCGGCGTGCTCGCCTTCAACCGTTCGTATCAGCTTGAATTAGAGGTGGGCGCGCTGGAGCAGCTTCTGCTGTATCCGGGCGAACGCTGGACGATCTACCTCGGCAAGCTGCTCGCGAACCTCGCCTTCGTGTTTCTCGTTGAGGTCGTGACGCTGCCGTTGGCAGCCGTGCTCTACCATGTCGCGTTGCCGGAAGCGTGGCCGACGGTGTTGCTGGTGCTGGTGCTGGGCACCACGGGTTTTGTGTCGCTCGGCACACTCTATGCAGCGATGGCCAGCCGGAGCCGGTCACGCGAGGTGTTGTTGCCGCTGCTGCTGTTTCCGATGCTGGTGCCGGTGCTGATTGCCGCGAGCGGGGCGACCGCATCGTTGTTGGTGGGCGATGTGATGGGCGACAGTCGAGCCTGGATTCGTCTTCTGGCGGCGTTCGACATCATCTTTGTAGTAGCGGCGACGTGGTCCTTTCAATTCGTGATCGAAGGCTAGCGCGCGATACATGCCGACTCACTTGTCGACTCTCCTGACGGCTTCTCATGGCTGAATCAACGATGCGCCCGGTGGCGGCGTCCTCGCGCGGCGGGCGGTCGGCCGCCCGACTTGCCATCGTGCCCGCGCCTGCCTGGCTGGTGGCGCTGACGTGGCTCACTCCGATCGCGGTCCTGGGGTCGCAAGTGGCGTTCCTGGCACTGTCCGCGCCAGATCGCGACATGGGGCACCTGCAGAAAATCATGTACGTGCATGTGCCCGCGGCTTGGAACGCCTTTCTCGCGTTTCTGTGGGTGTTCATCCAGAGTCTGCGGTACCTCTACACGCGCAACGAGCGCGCCGACCTGCAGGCGGCGGCTGGCGCTGAGGTTGGTGCCGTCCTCACCGGACTGACGCTGGTGTTGGGGTCCATCTGGGGTCGTCCGACGTGGGGCGTCTGGTGGACCTGGGACGCGCGACTCACGTCGACTGCTGTGCTGTTTCTGGTGTACGTGGGGTATCTCGCGTTGCGTGGTATGACGGACGATGCGGAGCGGCGGGCCCGCTGGAGCGCCGCCGTGGGCATTCTCGGTGCGCTCAACGTGCCCATCGTCTACATGTCGGTGAAATGGTGGCGCACACTGCATCAGATGCAGTCGTCACCCAGCACGATCGACCCGACGTACACGTGGGGCCTGCGCGCCAACGCCATCGCGTTTCTGCTCATGCTGATCGTGTTCATCGCGCACCGCTGTCGCGGTCTCGTGGCCGAGCAGGTCATCGAGCGCGCACAGGACGACGTGGCACTCGGACGGAGGGCTGGCGCATGAACGGCATGGTGGTGGATTCCTGGCCGTATGTGACCGCGGCATACGCGGTCACGTGGGTGGTCATCCTTGGATATTCGTTTCGCCTGTTTCGTATGAAGCGTCGTATCGACGCGTCGCATCTCTCTTCGCAGGAGCCGTCATGAGTGAACAGTCCGAGCACACGCCCGATCCGTCGCCGCGGCCTTCGTCACGCCGACCGATTGCGATTGTCGCCCTGTTGGCGGTGATCGGCACGTTCGGGTATCTGATGATCGGCGGTGTGGAAGAGAACCTGGTCTACTTCCTCACGCCCAACGAACTGCTGGCCAAGGGCACCAAGGCGATTGACCGCCCCGTGCGTCTCGGTGGCCAGGTGGTCCCCGGGTCGGTGCAGTGGAATGCCGAATCGCTCGATTTGCGCTTCCGGGTGACCGACGGAGCGAAGGAAGTGCTGGTGCATTCCACAGGCGCGCCGCCGCAGATGTTTCGCGCCGGCATCGGTGTGGTGGTGGAGGGCAAGTACAACCGTGCCGGTGTGTTTGAGTCCCACAGCCTGATGGTGAAACACTCCAACGAGTATCGCGCGCCGAAGGCTGGCGAGGGACAACATCCCGAGCGCATCGACAAGACGTTGATCCGGAGCTGAAGACGTGACGCGAGTACTCGGACTGTCGGCAATCTGGATTGCGTTGGCGATGTCGGTCTACGGCATTGTCGCCGCCGTGTTTGGATTGACACGTCAACGGCCTGCCTGGGTGACCAGTGCGTTGCAGGCCGTCTATGTGAATTTCGCGTTGCTCACCATTTCGGTCGGCGCGATGATCTTCGCGCTGGTGACGCACGACTTCAGCGTCGGGTACGTGGCGCAGGTTGGCAGCCGGGCGACACCCGTGTTCTACACGGTCATCTCGCTCTGGGGCGCGCTCGAAGGGTCGATTCTGTTTTGGGGCTGGGTGCTGGCGATGTACAGCGCCGTGGTGGTGTACAGCAATCGCACGCGCGCGGGCGGTCTGGTGCCGTGGTCGGCCGTCGCGCTGCTCACCATCTGCCTGTTCTTCTTCATTCTGCTGGTGGGGCCGGCCGACCCGTGGGCGCTGGTGTCGCCCACTCCGCTCGACGGACCGGGACCGAATCCGCTGCTGCAGAACCACATCCTGATGGCGGTGCATCCGCCGCTGCTCTATCTGGGCTACGTCGGGATGTCGGTGCCATTCGCCTTTGCCGTCGGCGCGCTGCTCTCGGGTGAGATTCACTCCGCCGACTGGATCAAGCTCACGCGCCGCTGGACGCTGAGCGCCTGGGCCTTCCTGTCGCTCGCCATCATCGCCGGCATGTGGTGGTCGTACGAGGTGCTCGGCTGGGGCGGGTACTGGGCCTGGGATCCCGTCGAAAATGCCTCGTTCATGCCGTGGCTGACCTCAACCGCGTTCCTGCATTCGGTCATGGTGCAGGAGCGACGCGGCATGCTCAAGCTGTGGAACGTCAACCTGATCGTCGGCACGTTTCTGCTGACGATTCTCGGCACGTTCCTCACGCGCTCGGGCATCATCTCCTCGGTGCATGCGTTCACGACCGGCACGATCGGCTACTACTTCCTCGCCTTCATGGCGTTGTGCATTGTGGTGTCGCTGGTGCTCGTGGCCGGCAACAGCGAGAAGCTCCGCAGCGACGGCTATCTCGACTCGGCCGCGTCGCGCGAGACGGTGTTCCTGTTCAACAATCTGTTTCTCACCGGCTTCACGCTGGTGGTGGTGTTGGGCACGCTCTTTCCGCTGGTCGCCGACGCCTTCAACGGCGCCAAGGTGACGGTGGGCGCGCCGTTCTTCAACAAGATGACCATCCCGATCTGTGTCGCCCTGCTGTTTCTGATGGGCGTCGGACCGGCGTTGCCCTGGAAGGCCGCCACGCCTGCGCAGCTGCGCGCCGCGTTTGTGCCGCCGTCGGTGGTCGTGATCGTGATTGTCGCGCTGTGCTTGCTCAGTGGTGTTCGTGAGGCCTACGCCATCGCCGCTTTTGCCTTCGCTGGCTTCGCGCTGACCAACAACGTGCGCGAATATGTGATCGGCATTCGTGCACGCATGAAAGCGCATGGCGAAGCCGTTCCGGTGGCGCTGGTGCGCCTCGTTGCCGCCAACCGTCGGCGCTACGGCGGATTCCTCGCCCACATGGGCGTGATCATGGTGGCGGCAGCGGTCACCGCGTCGTCGAGCTTCCGCTTTGAACGCGAAGGCACGATCAAGCCGGGTCAGACGATGCTGGTCAAGGGCGATCTGTCCGTGCGCCTCAAGACGCTGTGGGGCAAGGATGAGCCGCAGCGACAGGTGGTCGGCGCCGACGTGGAGATTCTCAAGAAGGGCACCGTGATCGGCATGCTGGATCCGCGGATGAACTTCTATCGCACGCAGGAGCAGCCGGTCCCGACGCCGGCCGTGCGCAGCCGTCCGAATGGCGATGTGTACATCAACCTGATGGCGTTTACGCCCGATGGAAATTCGGCGACCCTGCGCGTGATTCTCGAGCCGTATGTGCCGTGGATCTGGGTGGGCGGTATGGTCGTCGCGTTTGGTGCGATGGTCTCGGCGTGGCCCGTGTCTCGGCGCTCCGCGCGTCGGGTTGGCTACGCCGTGCCGGCCCCGGCCGGTGGTGTTGCCGGCAGTGGCGGCTTCCCGACCCCGGCCATGTCGCAGACCAACATGTCGCAGTCCGCAGCGCCGACGCTCCCCACGACATCGGCTTGAGGCAGCGCCCATGAACTGGAAACGGGCCTTCTATACCACGGCGGCCATTGGCGCGCCGTTCATTGCGCTGCTGGCGTTTGGCATGACGCGCGATCCGCGCAGCATTCCCTCCCCACTGCCGGGTCGACCTGCACCGGTCTTTGATCGCGCTGTGTTCGCTCCGGGCGCCGATTCGCTGTTGCGTCTCACGGTGGGTGACACGGTGCGTCTCGCCGCGCATCGCGGACAGGTGGTTGTGGTGAACTTCTGGGCGTCATGGTGTCTCGCCTGCCGCGATGAGCATCTCGATCTGTCGCAGGTCGCGTCGCAGTTTGCCGGAAAGGGCGTGAAGTTCTATGGGCTGCTGTACAACGATCAGGAGGAGAACGGCACGCGCTGGATCGCGGATATGGGCGGTCAGGCGTACCCGGCGCTCTCCGATCCCGGAGCGCGCACGGCGATCGACTACGGCCTCTACGGCGTGCCCGAGACGTTCGTGATCGATCAGCGCGGCGTCGTAGCCCACAAGTACATCGGTCCGGTACGCGCCGACAGTATGTCGCGGCTGCTCGACTCACTGCTCACGGCCACGCCCACGCCGGCCGATACGCCCGTCCGTCGCGCACTGCCGACGCCGGGCGCCACACCGTGAGGACGACCATCGCAGGTCTTCGCGGCGCCGCGCTCGTCGCCGTTGGCGGACTGTGCCTGGCGCTCACGCTGGGCGCATACCGTGTGTCACATGCGCAGGCCGCGGGCTCAGCGGCATCGGCCGCCGCGGCACTGGACACGGGCGCGACCTCGTGGACCGCACCGCAGGGCATTGTCGTGCCGGCACTCGGCGTGGATACCCTGCTCGACAAACGAGCGGCGGCTGTCTCGTCGCGCCTGCGCTGCCCGGTCTGCCAGGGTGAGTCGATTCAGGATTCGCCGGCTGAGCTGTCGTCGCAGATGCGCACGCTGGTGCGCGAGCAGTTGGTGGCGGGTCGCACCGACGCGCAGATCTACGAGTACTTCGTGCAGAAGTATGGGCAGTGGATTTTGCTCGAGCCGAAGGCCGAGGGCATCAATCTGCTGGTGTATTGGCTGCCTGTGTTCTTTCTGGTTGCTGGCGCTGCGGGTATCTGGATCGTCGTGAAGAAATGGACCAGACCGCAGCTGTCGTCCCAGCACAATGCCGAGATTGTCAACGATTCGTTGACCGAGTAGCGCGCGTCGTGATGCAGCAATGACTGCATCGTCCATCGTTTGATGGACAACATTCTCTCGCCGCACGAATTCTCATACATCTATCGCGATCTCTCATTCGCGAAATGTGCACGCATCATGCGTTTGCAATTCGGAGGTACAATCAAAAAGTGTGGAAATGAACGGCAGACGGTGGCACCTTCTCGGGTAACCCAGTCACCCCCGGGAGAATCCCGGCATCGAAAAGGAGCCACCGCCCGTGACCAAGATCGACAATTCTGAAGCGTCGTCAAGCCCGACCTGGCCGTCGTTGGAAGCGTTCGTCCGTGACCAAGTGCAGGCGTGCCTGCAGCGCGTGCTGGAGGAAGAAGTGGAAGAGCTGCTGGGCCGTGCCAAGCATGTGCGTCGTGCCACCGAGTCGACCGGCTATCGCAACGGGTACGCGAAGCCGCGGCAGCTCGCGCTGCTCAACGGCACGGTGACCGTGCGTCGTCCGCGCGTGCGGAAACTGGATGAGCGCTTCGTGAGTCGCGTGTTACCGCTGTTCCAGCGCCGCACGCCCGAGGTCGCGCAGTTGTTACCCGAGCTCTATCTGCATGGCTTGGCGAGTGGCGACTTCACGCTCGCGCTGCGCGGCCTGCTCGGCGACGGGGCCCCACTGAGCGCGAGTAGTGTGCAGCGTCTCACGGAGGACTGGCCGCGCGACTATACGCGCTGGCAGCAGCGGGACTTGTCGACGCTTGAGCCGGTGTACGTGTGGGCCGACGGCATCTACGTGAAGGCCGGGCTCGAGTCGACCAAGGCCGCGCTGCTCGTACTGATCGCGGGCTTAGCCGACGGGACGAAGGTCGTGCTCGCGGTCGAGAGCGGGCATCGCGAGTCGACGGAGAGCTGGGCCGAGATCCTGCGCGATCTGACGGCGCGGGGACTGCGGGCGCCGGCGTGTGTCATCGCCGATGGCGCCTTGGGTTTGTGGAGCGCCGTCGCGCAGGTATGGTCGAACGCCGCCGAACAGCGCTGCTGGAATCATAAGCTCCGCAACGTGGTCGATGCGGTGCCGCTCAAGCAGCAGCCCGACGTGCAGGCGGCGGTACAGCGCATCGCGGCGGCCGAGTCGGCGGCGGAGGCGGAGCACGAACGGCAGGCGTTTCATCGCGCGTATCGGCTGCGCTTTCCCAAAGCGTGCGAACGACTGGATCGGGACTGGGCGCGGATGCTCACGTACTACCAGTTTCCGAAAGAGCACTGGCGTCATCTCCGGACCACCAACGTCGTCGAATCACCGTTTGCGGCCGTGCGGCTGCGCACGAGTGCGGCAAAGCGCTTCAAGAAGGTGGAACGCGCGACGGCGATCATCTGGCGCTTACTCCTCATCGCGGAGCAGCGCTTCCGCAAACTGAACGCGCCCGAGTTATGCCGTGATGTCTTCCGTGGCGTGCGCTACACCGACGGTGTCGAAGTCTCTGCAGTCCCCACCATCCGGAAGGCCGCCGCCTGACGCACGTTTACACACTTCTTGACGAGACCTCCCGCGTGTCGTATACTCGCACGTTACGCCACCGTCACCGTCGTGTTGCCGCGCCACACTAGAGGCGTGCGAGCAGCACCAGTGTCGGACGCAATCCGTGTTGTCTCACGCAAGCCGCACAGGACCGCCATGTACCTCGATCCCAGTTCTGCCAGCATTGTGGTGCAGGCCGTTGTTGGAGGTGTTGTGGGACTTGGCGCGTTTCTCAAGTTCTACTGGCGCCGTCTGCGAATGTTTGGTCGGGCCAACAGTGACTCCACCGACGGAACGAATCATTCTTGACCCGCGACGCCGCATCGTATCGGGATCGTCGTGGTCATGTGCACCTGGTGGGCGGGCGTGTCCTGCGATCGGTGTTGGAGCCCGGACGGGACGACTATGAATTTGTACGGGACAGCGGGCTTCCCCGGCGATTGATCGAGCGCGGGTGGCTGATCGATGCCATCGAAGTGGAAGTCGAGGCATTGCCGCACGCTGGCCGAACGCCTGCGTACGTCCTCGAGCACCCGCGTCTGGCGGTGCGCTCCTACCCGTATGAATGGTCATTTCCGGCGCTCAAGGCCGCTGCGCTGCTGCAGCTCGATGTGCACGTTGAGGCATTGGCAGCCGGCGTCACGTTGAGTGACGCGTCCGCGTACAACGTCATGTTCGACGGACCCCGGCCTGTGTTCATCGACTTCCTCTCCTTTCGCCGGTATCAGGAGGGGGAATTCTGGGCCGGTCATCGACAGTTCTGCGAGCAGTATCTCAATCCGCTGCTGCTGACGGCCATCACCGGCGTGCCGTTCCAGCCGTGGTATCGCGGCGCGATGGAAGGCATCCCGCCCAATCATCTGGCGCGAGTCCTTCCGCATCGCGCCAAATGGTCGTGGCGCGTGTTCACGCACGTGCTGATGCAGTCGTCGCTGCAGAAGCCCAGCACAGCGGATGATGCCGTTGCCGTGTCGCGCATCAAACTGCCGTTGGCCAGCATGACACGCATGCTGACGTCCTTGCGCAGTTGGATCGCATCGCTCGAGCCGTCCGGCAGCCGCCCGACGGTCTGGGCGGACTACGCCAACGACAACTCGTACAGTGGCACGGAAACCGGACTCAAACGCGACTTCGTCGCGCGATTCGCCTCGACGCTCACTCCGTCGCTGCTGTTGGATATCGGATGCAACACCGGGGAGTACAGCGCGGTTGCGCTCGCTGCGGGTGCGCGTGCGGCGGTCGGCTGGGAGTCCGACCCCGGTGCGCTCGATGGAGCGTACGCGCGTGCGCGGGCCGAGAAGCTCGCCCTGCTGCCTCTCTGGATGGACGCCGTGAATCCGTCGCCCAGTCAAGGCTGGGCCGGCCTCGAGCGGCCGAGTCTGACCGAGCGACTCTCGGCGGATGCCGTGCTCGCGCTCGCGCTGATTCATCACATGGC
>JAGNMU010000493.1 GCA_017991005.1 Gemmatimonadaceae bacterium
CGAAGCGCAGTGCGTGAAAGACGAAACGATGGGCGAGTCCATTGCCAACGCGATGGCCAAGTGGCCGGGCCGTCTGGTCTATCAGGTGGACGGCGCCTTTCACAGCGACGCGGGACTCGGCACGGCAGCACGCGTCAAGCGCCGTATCCCGTCTGCGAAAACCGTCGTGCTCACCGGCGTGCCGGTGAAGGACTTGTCGACCGCGGATCCCAAGGAGCACGCCGACAAGGCGGACTACGTGCTGTTTACGCGCGCACCGAAGTAGGCCACCACTCGCACCGCACGCAATCAGCCTTTGCGTGCGGTGCGCTTGGCGCCCTCGCGCGCCAGCGAGAGCAGCGACTGCACCTCCGCACCGCCGGCGCCCCAGCGTGCCAGCACACGCTGATACCATAGCTGCGCCCCCGCTCCGTCGCCCAGACGTTCGGCAATCTGTGCACGCAGAAGCATGGCGCCGGGTCCGATCAAGGCCCGTGCGCCCGACGGCATCCAGCGGTCCAGCACTTTCGCCGCGTCCGCATCGCGGCCCGCGCGCGCGAGCAGTTGCGCCAACGTGAAGCCCCCGCACGGGGCATCGTTGCACCCTGACATCGACAACCGCAGCATGCCTCGAAGCGCGGCCACGCTGTCCCCGCGCGCGAGTGCACCCATCGCGCGCGCGTAGTCTCCGTTGGTCGTCGGTCGGCCCGACGTAGCGGCGACGGAACGATCGATGCTGTCAAGCGCCACGGCAACGCGCGCAATCGACTGCGTGTCGCGCGCAGCGGCCAGCATCGGGAGAAATGGCGAGAGCACCGCGGGTTGGCGATCGAGCAGCAACCGTGCCTCGGCCAACGCGGTCTCTCTGGGCAAGACGCCGATCAGCGCCAGTTGCGCACGATCCCCGGGTCGAAGGCCCGCCAGCGTTGCGGCGTCCAGCACACCGCCCCACGCCCGCACATACCGTAGCGTAGTGGCGAGCCCCGCAGAGTCTTGCTGCGACAGGTTACCGGTCAATCGCTCGTTCTGCGCGTTCGCGAGCGCGAGTGCGAGCGGGGCGGCCTCGGGCACCACCATGAGTTCCGAGAGCACACTCGCCGCGAACTGCGCAGGAAGAGAGTCGGCCAGCGTGCGCGCGCTGCTGCTGATGGCGGGTGCAGAGTCCAGCAACGCCGCCTGCAACCGATAGTACGCACCGGTCGGACCAACGGCCAACCGTGCGAGTGCCCGCGCATACATGGCCGCGTCGCGCTGGCGATTGGTACGCAACGCCAGGGCATGCGCGTGCACGTACGGCACCAGCACATTCGTATCCAGCGCGATCGCGCGAGTGAAATCCGCCAGCACCACCGAGTCGGCAACGCCGCCGAGCGCACCGAAGTGATAGCCGGCATCACCCAGCTCCAACCACAGTTCCGCATCGCCGGGATAGCGGCGCGTGGCCTCGCGCAGCGTCGCGAACAGCGCAGACACGGCGGGAATTTCGGCCAGCACGTCGTTGTCCATCGGCTTGCGCCGTACCACGGCAAGCCGCAGTGAATCGCCGGTCAGCAATAGACTGTCGCGCGGACTGCGTCCGGCCTTGAACCGAATGGCGCGGTCAAGCGCCGCCTGTGCCTCGGGCGCGGCTTCGCGACCGGTTCGAATGTAGATCGACGCGACGCCGCGCCACGCCAGAGAAAACGCTGAGTCAGCGGCGACAGCGCTTTCAAAGGCCGTGAGCGACGAATCCACCACACCGCGGCGATAGAACTGCACACCCTGCAAGTACGACTTGAGCGCCGGCAACGATGAAGTCCCGATGGACGCAATGCGTGCGCCCCCGCCAAGCTCACCTCCGGTGCCGAGTGCGCGAATGACGCGGAGCGCCACACTGTCGGCGAGTGCATCCATGCGCGAGACGGCGCCGCTGACATCGATATCGTGACGCACCTTTCCGGTAGACACATCGATGATCGCCGCTCGCACACGCACCGAATCGGGTCCGACCGCATTGAGGTCACCGAACAGCGCGAGTCCGGCGCCGAGTGTTTTGGCATGTGCGGTCGCGGTAGCGGCGTCGGCGCGGGCAGGTGCGTTGGCAATACTGGCCGATGGCGCGACCGTGTGGAGCGCGCCGGCACCATCGAGACTGCGCGAGAGAATATCCACCAGCCCCTCACGCCACACCTCGAGCGACGCGTCTCGCACGGTGAACGGCATCACGGCCAGGGAGGTAGCATCCGGCCCCTTGGCTGACGCACCGTTGCGCCACAGGTACCACCCGCCTGCCGCCGCCGCTATCACGGCGAGACCGGCGACGAGCACCCCCGCGCGCGATCGCGGCCGCGTGGCGGTGGCCGGCGTTGCGGTATTGGCGCTGTACTGGCCGGTCGCGGCCATACGCAGTGCACTGCTGGCATCGGCCAACGATTCGAGAAGCGCGTTCGCTGTCTGTGGGCGTTCGGCGGGGTCTTTCTTGAGGCACTGCATCACGAGCTGCGCAAGCGGCTCCGGCGTGTCTCGACGACGCTCGGCGACCGGCACGGGCGCTTCGGCAAGATGTGCGATGAGCAGTGCGTGCGCGGGCCGATCGCCGAATGGGGTGGCGCCGGTCAACAATTCATAGGCCATGGCGCCAAAGGCGTACAAGTCGGCGCGGTGATCGGTATCCGGATCGCCCGCCCCCTGCTCCGGTGCCATGTACGACGGCGTGCCAATCGACGTGCCCATGCGCGTGAGCGTGTTCTCGGGCGACGTGGCGCGCGCTGAGCTCATCGCCTTCGCAATACCGAAATCCGTCACGAGTGCCGCGCCACCCGACAGCATGACATTATCGGGCTTGATATCGCGGTGGACCACGCCGCGTCCATGCGCATAGGCGAGCGCACGGGCGACATCGTTGAGCACCAGTAGCACGTCGGCAATGGGCAGTGGCTTCCCACCCGCGACCAGGTCGCGCAACGATGCCCCTTCCACGAACGGCATGAGGTAGTACGGCACACCTTCCGCAGTGACTCCTGCCGACAGCACGGGGACAATGTTCGCGTGCTGCAGCGCGGCGGCGAGCGCGATCTCGCGCCCGAATCGTTCGACCGACAGCTCCTGCGCCAATTCGGGCGACATCACCTTCACCACGACCTCTCGCCCGAGCTGCACATCCCGTGCAAGAAACACTCGGCTCATGCCACCGCCGCCCAGCTCGCGCCCTACGACAAACTGCGGGCCAAGCGCCTGCTGGACGCCATCTCGAAAACGATCGGTCATGTGCTCACGGTGGAGAATCGTAGCGTGCCGGTCCGGCCAGCGCGCCGCAATGGGAAGCGAGGTCTATGGAAACCACGCAATTAGGAGTAAGCGTTCGCGATAGACAAGCCGCGGCACCGTGATGGCGGGGCGATCGGCGTGGTCCCCCGGCCAACGAGCATTCCTTCGCTACGCGCGGTGCGCTTCGCTCGGAACGAGTCGTTGGCCGGGGGACCACGCCGCCCGCCCCGACGACGCATCCGCAAATGCCTGTGCACCGCTATGCGTTTACACGGGCATCTCGTGAACTACGCCGTTCGACTCACGGCCGCAACAATGCCTGCACGGCAGACG
>JAGNMU010000071.1 GCA_017991005.1 Gemmatimonadaceae bacterium
GAGACAGCCCCGGCGCCGTGGCGCAGCATGACAGCCGCCCACAATTGGCTGATGAAGTCGAGGTGGCTGCGCCGGTTGGGGTCACGCTCTCGGTCGGCGATCGATTGGTGGTCATCCAGGATGGCGGAGTGCTGGCGGATGGCCAGCACGTCGCCGTGCCGACCGGCATCCTGCAGATCACCAGTGTGGATGCCGGCAAAGCACCGCGGGCGTTTGTGCGGTCGGCCATTGGCGCGATGGAGCAGGGCGCGGCGCTCGTGATGGCCGAAGGTGAGGCCGTTGCCGGCGATCTGCGGCCCGACCGATCCGGGAGCAGTGACGTCGAAACCACGGTGTCATGGACACACGCGGGCGAGATGCTGCCGACCCTGCAGAGCTACTTGCTGCTGCGCGCCGGCCAGGCACAGGGCGTCAAGGCTGGTGACGAATTCGCGCTCGTCAGAGCGCGGCCGTCCGGCGGCGAAGATCGAGTGGCCGTTGTGCGCATTGTACGCAGTGGCGCCGGTGGCAGCTCGGCCGTGGTTATTGGGCAGTCGCTCCCGGAGATCGCAACGGGACTGACGGCGCGACGCATTGCCCGCGCGCCCTGACACTGCGCGGTGGTGAGATCGGCCCGCCTGTGTCGCACTCGGCATACGACGAGCGCCGCACGACGAAGGTCGATCTCACATCCTGTATCTCTCCACATGGCAGTCTGCGCGCGCTCGCGACCCGTTGTCGCGAGCGCGTGTGTACATTGCAGGATTCCGCACGTCACCTGTGTGAGCGCCGTTGGACGCTGGGCATTCCGCCCATATCGTCGACGGCCGCAGGCTGGCGGCATCGACAACTCTGGCGCGAGGATGCGACGGCATGGCGAAGACGGTTCTGGTGACGGGCGGGGCGGGTTTCATTGGTTCGCATGTGGCGGACCGATTCCTGGCTGAGGGCTGGGACGTCACCATTCTCGACGACTTGTCGAGTGGACGCGTTGAGAACTTGCCGGCCGAAGCGCGCTTCGTGCGCGGGGATATCACCACGCCGGACGCCGCAGCGCTCGTGCGGGATGGAAAGTTCGACGTCATGTGCCATCTCGCGGCGCAGATCGATGTCCGGCGCAGTGTGCTCGATCCCGTGTACGACGCGACGCGCAATATTCTCGGTACGCTCAATCTCATGGGCGCGGTACACGCCAGCGAGTATCCGACGCGCGTGATCTTTTCGTCCACCGGCGGTGCGCTGTACGGGGATTTCGATCCGCCGCCAAGCACGGAGACACTGTCGAAAGATCCGGAATCTCCATACGGGATCGCGAAGCTGTCGGTGGAGTATTATCTCGCCTACTATGCGCGCGTGCACGGCCTCGATACCGTCGCACTGCGCTACGGCAATGTGTACGGGCCGCGACAGGACCCACACGGCGAGGCAGGGGTGGTGGCGATCTTCTGCAATCGCGTCCTCGATGGGCGCACGCTCACGGTGTACGGCAACGGTGAACAGACGCGTGACTTCGTGTATGCGGGCGATGTCGCCGCGGCCAACTTTGCCGCCGCCACGTCGACCCTGCCTGCACCCGGTCGCCTTGATGCCCGTGCGTTCAACGTGGGTACCGGCATTGAGACCTCGGTGAACACGCTGGCCACCACGCTGCAGTCCGTCTCCGGCGCGTCGGCGGCGCTCGAGTATGCACCGGCGCGCGCGGGAGAATTGGCGCGCTCGGCACTCCAGACCGACAAAGCCAAGCGCGTGCTGGGCTGGACCCCGCAAGTGTCGCTCGCCGAGGGGCTCGGCAACACCTATCGCTACTTTGAAGGGCGCCGCACAGGCGCGATCACGCGTTGAGTGCGATCACCGCGCCCATGCTGGCGCTGCTCCAACTGAGTGCCACGCCGGAGAGCGCCTCGGCATCGCTCGTGTCGCTCATTCTGGGCACCGACTGGATCACCAAGGGTGTGCTGGTGCTGCTGATCGGGCTGTCGTTGCTGTCGTGGGCCATCATGTTTGCCAAGTGGCGCGCGTTTACCGTGGCCGAAGCCAACGGGCGCAAGTTCGTGCACGAGTTCGAGCGGACGCGCAGCATCGACGATGCGGCATCGCTGGCACAGCGCTCAAGACCCAGTGCATTCACCGCGGTGTTTGCGCGCGCCGTGCAGTTTCTCAACGATACCAAGCCAGCGCTTGGCGCCACCACCGATCGCACCGCGCGTCTGTCCGGTTCGCAGGTGGAAGCGCTGCGGCTGGTGCTCGACGCGGAGTCAGGAAAGGAGCGGGAGGAGCTCGGCCGCTTTATCACGTGGCTTGCTACCGTCGGGAGCGTGAGTCCGCTCATCGGCCTGCTCGGGACGGTGCTTGGCGTGATGAGTGCGTTTGTCGGCATCATCGAAAAGGGCAGCGGCAACATCGCCTCCGTGGCGCCGGGTATCGCCGGCGCGCTGTCGGCCACGGCTGCGGCGCTGGCCGTCGCCATCCCCGCCTCGTTCGCGTACAACTCGTTCGCGGCGCGTCTCAATCGGTTCGACAATGCGCTCGAAGGGTTTGGATCGGAATTGATCGCACTCATGGTGCGCGAAGGGCGGATCTAGCGCGCCATGCGAGGACGCCGCCGCGGTGAACGGATGGGAGTCAACGGCGAAATCAATGTCGTCTCGCTCATCGACGTCATGATGCTGTTGATGGTGATCTTCATGATCACCGCGCCCATCATGCAGGGCGGTGTCGATGTGAAAGTGCCCAAGGCGGATGTGCGGCCACTCGATGCCAAGAGCGGATTGATCGTGACCATCGACAGGCGCGGGCAGATCTACGCGGACGATGTGCCGCTCACCGAGCGCGAGTTCATCGGCAGTGTGAAAACACTCGCGGACAAAAAGGGTGGGGGCGGCGTCATGCTGCGCGCCGACAAGGACGTGCGCTACGAGATCGTGTTGCGCGTGGTGGCGGCGATCCGCGACAAGGGGCTCGACATCGGACTGGTGGGTGAACCGGTGCGTCCCGAGTGAACACGCTCGCGGCGCGACGGCACGATCAGCGTGCTTCGGCTGCGTTGCGCACCGGCATTGCGCTGTCGACGATCGTGCATGTCGCGCTCGTCGGAGTGATGATCTGGTGGGGGCTGCAGCAGGATCCGCCGCGTCCGCCGGTCTACCGGATCGAGATGATCGGCGCACCGCCAGGTGTCCGGCGCGCCGGTGTGGTCGATCCCAAAGCCTCCGAAACATCGAAGGCGGCAGAGGCACCGGCCGGTGCCGAGATCAAGCCGGCGGAAAAGGCGATGGCGAGCAAGAAGGCACCGACCGCGGCCACGCCAAAGGCTACCCCATCGACGGCGAGATCCAAGGCGGCGGGGGCCAAGTCCGCTTCGTCCTCGGCCAAGGCCGCGCTGCCGAAAGCAGGGAGCGGGCGAGAGGGTGGCAAAGGCGCCGATGTGCGGAACATGCGGACCGAAGGGATCGAATTCCCCTATCCTGCGTACCTAACCAACATCGTCCGGCGACTGACGCTGGCCTACTCGCCCCGCCCGTCGGCCGCGTCGCTGGTGGCCGAGATCAAGTTCATGATTCGCCGCGACGGCTCCGCTGAGGGCTACGAGATCTCGAAGTCGTCAGGCAATCGGCTTTTCGACCTCGAGGCGCTCGGCACCGTGGAATCGGTTGGCTCGGGAACGGGCGGATTCGGTCGACTTCCCGCTGGCTGGCCCGACGATGTGCTGATCGTGTATTTCACATTCGATTACTCGACCCGTCCCTGACGTTCCGGATTTGCCGATGAATATTCAAAACTGCGAGTCTCTGGGGCGTCGCCGCCGGTTGCCGGGCGTGGCGTGGGTGGCCGCGGCCCTGTTGGCCGTTGCCTGGGACGCACCTGTTCGCGCGCAAGATCCGCAGAAGGGTGTCAGCATCGGTCTGTCGTACACACCCGGCAAGAAGACCGGTATGCTCGTGCTTCCCATCGCCGGGGCGATGGGTGATTCGATGAGCACGATGCTCGCCCGGGACTTCGACTACAGTGATCGCTTTACCGTCGTGCCGTCGAGCGCCGTTGCATCACCGGCGGGTCCGCTCAACTATGCGCTCTTCGCCAAGCTCGGCGTGGACGGGGTGGTGCAGGGCACGTTGCTCCCGTCGGGGTGGCTGCGCATCGCACTGCACGACGTGGCAAAGAAGGCCGTCGCCAACCAGAAGGACTTCGCGCTGCCTGTCCCCGCGGGCTCGCCGGCATGGCGGATGGCGTTGCATGGCATCGCCGACGGGGTCGAAGAGTGGATCACCGGCGCGCGAGGCATCGCGCAGACGCGGATCGCCTTCGAGCGCGGTGGCCGCGTGTGGACAGTTGACAGCGATGGTGCAAATGTGATCCCGGTGACGCCGAACGGGATGTCGCCGCAGTGGGCCCCGAGCGGACGCGGTCTGGTGTACGCGATTTTGGGATCGGACCGGAGTCCGATCATGTATGTCGATCTGGCCACGGGCGCTCAGCGTGTGGTGACGTCGGCGCCGAACAGTCAGGATCTCAGTCCTGCGGTGTCGCCGGATGGGCGCACGGTCATGTTTGCGCGCATCAGCGAGAACGGCACGGATCTGTTCTCCGTCCCGATCGCGGGCGGCACGCCGCGTCGTGTGACGGTGGGACAAGGCCGGGCCAACGTGCAGCCGTCCTTCAGCCCCGACGGTCAGCGAATTGTGTTCATGAGCGACCGCTCCGGCCCGAGCGACGTGTATATTAGCGATGTCGATGGCACGAACGTGGAACTGCTCAATGCCTCGACGTATGGTGATCGCAGTTTCCGGAACGGTGCCGACTGGTCGCCCGATGGGCGGTTGATCGCATTTCAGTCGCTGAACGGCAACGCCAAGAAGGTCATGACGCTCAATCTTCGTGATCAGTCGGTGCGCATTGTTGCGTCCGAAGGGCGCAACGACGATCCGAGTTGGGCACCGGACTCGCGGCATGTGGTGCTGACGTCGGATCGTGGTACCGGCATCCGGCAGTTGTGGATCGTTGACATCGAAACAGGTAAGTCCCGTCAGTTGACACGAGGCTCGGCGGCTCGACTCGCTGCCTGGTCTCCGCGTTTGCTGTTGCCGCAGTAGAACATCACTTCTCCATCACCTCCACCTCCGGAGCTTCTCGTCATGAACCGTTCGTCTCGTCTGTTCGTGCTGGTGGCCGCCTCCACGCTGGCCCTCGGCGCATGCAAGAAGAAGACGACGCCAGTCGTTCCAGCGCCGACGCCGGCCAGCAATCCGACCACACCGACGCGCACGGAACCTGCGGCTACCGCGCCCGTCGACAATTCGGCGGAAATTCGCGCCAAGATTGCCGCCGCGCGCGCGGTGGTGTTGTCGGCGATCTACTTCGAATACGACGCGGACGAGCTGCGTGATGACGCCAAGGCGTCCCTCGACGAGAAGCTCAAGGTACTGAACGCGAATCCGGGGCTGCGCATTCGTGTGGCCGGTCACACCGACGAACGCGGCAGCGATGAATACAACATCGCGCTGGGCCGCCGTCGCGCCGAAACGGCCAAGCGCTATCTGACCGACCGTGGCATTGACGCGTCGCGCATCGAGACGTCGACGTTTGGCCGCGAACGTCCGGCCATGCAGGGATCGAGCGAGGAAGCGTGGTCCAAGAACCGCCGTGATGAGTTCGAGATCATCGCCGGTGGCGATCAACTGCGTGCGCCGTGATGACTAGCGTCACGCTCGGCCGCGCGCCGGAAAGCCCTGCAGATCGCACAGCGGATCGCTTGATGGTGCGCGGTGGACGGGTGTGGCGCGTGCTGCCGCTCGTGGCGCTGGTCGCCACGAGCGGGTGTTTTGCCACGCGAAATGACGTGCGCATCGTGCAGTCCGATGTCGCCGCGCTGCGCACGGAGCTGGTCCGCAACGACGCCGAGCACCGTGAGGCGCTGACGCAGGCGATCAAACTGCTGGCGGCCGCGACCGACTCGATCTCCCGCATCAGCACGCGAACGCTCGGCATTCAGGGCGACGTGCGCGGCGAAATGCGACTAGTCAAGGAGCAACTGCTGCAGGTGCAGACGCTACTCGGTCAGAGCCAGTCCAACATCAATCGCATTCGCGCCGAGCTCGAGGCGCGCAACAACGCGGCGCCTCCGGCAGCCCCCCCGGTTGGCACGGTGCCGCCGGCCACAAATCCAGCGACATCTCCGGTCACAGCTCCGGTGATTCCGCCAGCGACTGGCAGTGTACCGCCCGCAGACTCCGCGGCGCGTGGCCCTGGTCCCGCGCAGTTGTACAGCAACGGGCTCGACCAGCTCAAGCGCGGCTCCAACAGCACGGCCCGCGTGATTTTTCAGGAGCTGCTCTCCAATTATCCCACCAGCGATCTGGCGCCAGACGCTCAGGCCTACATCGCGGAGTCGCTGTTCCGAGAGAAGAACTACGCCGGTGCGGACGTTGCGTATGCGGCGGTGGTCACGAAGTACCCCGAATCGCCCAAGGCACCGACCTCGCTGTTCAAGCGGGCACAGATCGCGGCGTTGCAGGGTAACACGACCGAGGCCCGGCGGCTGTTCACGGATGTGATCAGCAAGTATCCGAAGAGTGATGAAGCGGTGCTTGCCGCTGACGAACTCAAGCGCCCGCGCTGACCGCCACTCACGACACGCTCGGGGCACTGCAGACGATGGCGGGTACGACACATACGGAGATGCCATTCCTCGATCACCTCGAGGAATTGCGATGGCGGCTGCTTCGCTGCGCGATTGCCATTGCGCTGGGAGTTGGCGTGTCGTTCGGCCTGCTGCTGACCAAGAAGATCGACGTCATTGCCATTCTTGCACGACCCATTCAGCCGTATCTGCATCGTTCGCTGATGGTCACCCATCCCGGCGATTTGTTTGACATCGTCATGGATGTGTCGCTTACGCTCGGGCTGATTGCGGCGTCTCCGGTGATCGTGTGGCAAATCTGGGGCTTCCTGTCGCCGGCGTTGTACAAGCATGAAAAGAAGGTGGTCATTCCCTCGTTGATTGGCGCCGCCGTGTTGTTCTTGCTCGGCATGGCGTTGGCCTACTTCTACGTCTTGCCAGTCACGTTCGCGTTTTTCATGAGTTTCCAGAGCGCCGCCGTCGAGGTGGCGCCAACGGTTGACAAATACATGGGCTTCGTGATCGCCATGTGTCTGGCATTTGGCGCCGCGTTCGAGCTGCCGATCGTGATCATGCTGCTCACGGCGCTGGGACTCGTGCAGCCAGCATTCCTCTCCAAGTTCCGGCGCCATGCGTTTGTCTGCTGCATGATTGCGGCGGCCGTCATCACGCCCGGCAGTGACCTGTCGTCGCTCACCGCGCTGACGGCTGCGCTGTATATCCTGTACGAACTGTCCATCACGCTGTCACGCGTCGTCAACTCCCGGCGCGAACGACGTATCGCCGCGCAGGACGCACTGCAAGCGTGATGCTTCGCCGTCGGGCGGCGTGGATTCGGGCGCTGGTGACGGTGGGGGGAATGGCCGGCATCCTGTCGGGTGCCGTCGCATCAGGTCTCCACGCGCAGCAGCCACCGGTGCTGCCCACGCGGCCCGCGACCACGAAATCGGCGGACACGGTGCCCACGGCCCGTCAGGTCATTCCGACCCAGCGGCGCCCTGGCACGCCGGACGACACCGTCAAGGGCAAAACGCGCCCGACGCTCAACTTCGTCTTTGACGCGCCCGACTCGACCATGCGCGAACTCATGGCGCGGCAGGGTTATCGGCAGGTGCAGTATCAGGGCGGGCGGGTGCTGTTCAACGCGCAGTCGAAGGAGATCATCCTCAAGGGCAAACCGTCCGCCGTCAAACGCGACGAGACGATGCTGGTGGGTGACTCCATTGCCTTCAATGACTCCACCAAGAAGGTGGTTGCCACCGGTGACTCGGTGTGGTTGCGCGACCCGCAGCGCGGGGAGGCCGACGATTTTCTGGCGCTCAAGCGCATCGACTACGATCTCGAAACGCGCTCCGGACAAACCGGCGCATTCTCCACCTCGGTGGAGTCAGGGCAACGTCTGTTCCTGACGGCAGAGCGCGGCTCGATCTTCACCGATACGCTCGTGCAGGGTCGGCACATCGTATTCGCCAAGAATGGATCGTTCACGTACTGCGATCACGACGAGCCGCACTTTCACTTCACCACCCGCGACATGAAGTTCGTGTCGGAAAATGTGATGGTGGCGCGGCCCGGGGTGCTCTACATCGGCGAAGTACCGGTGTTCTGGATTCCGTTCTTCTTCCAGGACGTCCGGAGCGGGCGACGCAGCGGTCTGTTGACGCCCAACTTCGGCATCGCCGAGCTGTTTCGAAACAGTCCGTCGTACCGGCGCAGTGTGTCGAATATCGGATACTTTTTCGCGATCAACGACTACATGAACGCGGAAGCGTCGTTCGACTGGCGAAGCGGCGCACGGAGTACATCGGGCGACCCTGGATTCGTCCGTGGCAACGTGGAGTACCGCTATCGCTGGCTCAACCGGTTCATTACCGGTGAAACGGCTGTGTCCTATCTCGCGCAGCGCGACGGCACGAAGAACACGTCGATCACCTGGAACCACAATCAGGACTTTTCCAAGCAGACGCGGCTGACCGCGCGCATCAATCTGGTGCAGAACACGCAGGTGCAGCGCGCCACCACGATCAATCCGGTTGCCGCGAACGCGACCATTCGGTCGGATCTGACGTACCAGACGCGCGTGGGGCCAGCGATGATCAATCTGGGTGGCAACCGCACGCAGTATCCCGGGCGCTCACAGGTCGATCAGAACTTCCCGTCACTCAGCGTCTCCACCGGTGCGCTCGGCAAAGGGTTCGTGACGTGGACGCCCGCGCTGCGCCTCTCGGTGTCGGAGTCCAAGAAGATCGATCAGGGGCTGCAGTTTCCCTTTGTGTACAACGGCAATGGCGCGGGGGGCGTGGATAGTTCGCGGTTCAACGCCAATCGACGCAACATGCAGTTCAGTTTTGACACCCCCATCAAACTTGGTGATTTCGTCTGGCAGAATTCGTTCACGGTGAACGAAAGCCTGAACGACTATCCCGAGCAGCGCGAAGTCATCAATGTGCGCGATACGTCGCAGCGCAGCATTCGCGTCTTCGCCCGCACGTTCAGCACGAACGCCGACTGGAACACCTCATTCGGGCTGCCCCGCTTCTTCCAGGGATCGTGGAACGTGTCCCCGTCGGTGCAGGTGTCCAATGTCGATCAGGCGTCCGGACTGTTCGTGCGCACCGAGCGATCGGGCGGCAAGTGGGTGAATCAGTCCAAGCGACTCAGCTACGCCGTTACGGCGTCGCCCACCTTTTACGGGTTCCTGCCAGGCCTGGGCCTCGTGTCGCGCATTCGGCACACCATATCGCCGGGCTTTTCGTACAGCTATTCGCCGACGGCCGATGTGAGCGACGAATACCTTGGTGCGCTGGGCCGCACGCGCAGCGGCTATCTCTATTCGCTCAAGCAAAATCGCGTGACGCTGTCGATGTCCACGTTGTTTGAGGCGAAGCTCAAGGCACCGGTGGATAGCAATCCCGACGCTGGGCGCAAGATCAAGCTGCTCGCGCTCAACTTCTCGTCGCTCTCGTACGACTTTGCGCGCGCCGACTCGACCGGTGTCGGATTCACCGATCGAACCTTCTCGATTTCCGGCCGTACGGATCTTCTGCCCGGGCTCGATTTCCGAACGGGCTACGAGCTGTTTCAGGGCGATCCCGCGTCGGACACCGCGACGTTCAGCCCGTTTGCGACCGATTTTGGTGTCACGTTCAGCATGAACAAGAAGTCGGCGCTCATCGGCGCCATCGGTCGCCTGCTCGGGTTGCGCTCAGAGATCGAAACGGCCGAGGAGTCCCGGGCCAGCGGAACCAACGCGAACGACAACCAGATTCAGCAGCAGTCGCGGGCGATGAATGCCGCCGGCTCTGGCGCGCGCGGACTGCCCATGCAGCTGCCGTCCGGTGGCGGCTGGAACATGAACCTGCAATACAATTTCTCGCGTCAGCGTCCGCCCCGTGGTGGGACGCAGATTCTGAACGATCCGGAAGCCCTGTGCGAAGGGCAGCGTGTCTTCGGCAATGTGGCGTATGACTTGTGCCGACAGCGGGCGGTCAGTGCGCCGACCACCGGACTGACCACGGGCCAGGCCGCGATTGGCGCACCGGTATACATCACACCGCCCACACAAAACATCAGCGGCTCGATGTCGTTCAACATCACGCCGAAGTGGGCGGCGCAGTGGTCGACGCAATACGATGTGACGCGCGCACGGTTCGCGTCACAGCAGTTGGGCTTGCAGCGCGAACTGCATGACTGGAACGCGGTCTTCTCGTTCTCCCAGACGACCAGCGGCAATTTCGCCTTCAGCTTCTTCATCGCGCTCAAGGCGCAGCCCGAACTCAAGTTCAACTACGACCGCCAGACCTACCGGTCCAGCGGTTTCTGATCGATTCCGTCGACGGAGATCCTCTGGTGCTGCTGCAGCTTGATGGCCGGTCCCTCACCGTACGCGACGTGCTTGCCGTGGCTGAGAAGCGCTGCACGGTCGCGCTGGCGCCCGAGGCGCGCGAGCGCATGCTCGCGACACGCACCGTCGTAGATCGCGCAGTCGCCGCCGGGGTGCCGGTATACGGCATCAACACCGGATTCGGCAAGATGTCGGAAATCACCATTCCGAACGATCAGCTCGACGCACTGCAGCGCAATCTGGTGCGCAGTCATGCCGCCGGCGTGGGTGATCCGTTGCCCGAACGAGAGGTCCGCGCGATGATGCTGCTGCGCGCCAATGTACTGGCGACAGGGTATGCCGGTGCGCGTGCCGAGGTGGTCGACGCGTTGATCGCCATGCTGAATGCCGGGGTATGGCCGCTGGTGCCGGAGCAGGGAAGTGTTGGGGCAAGCGGTGATCTGGCGCCGCTGGCGCACCTCGCACTCACTCTCATCGGTGAAGGGCACGCGTTCTACAACGGAACGCTGATGGATTCCGCCCATGCGCTCAAGCTGGCAGGGCTCACGCCCGTCACGCTGGCCGCCAAGGAAGGGCTGGCGCTCATCAACGGCACGCAGGCGCATACCGCCGTGGCCTCGCTGGCCATCGCCGAGTTGCGTCGCTTGTGGAGCGTGGCCCATGTCGCCACGGCCATGAGTCTCGAGGCGTTGCTTGGCACGCCGGACGCGTTTGATGCGCGCATTCAGGAGGCACGCGGTCAGGCCGGCCAGCGTCGGTCGGCCGCGATGTTGCGCGCATTGCTGGCGAACAGCCAGTTGCGGGAATCCCACCGGTACGGCGATCCGCGCGTGCAGGATGCGTACGCGCTGCGTTGTGTACCGCAGGTGCATGGTCCGGCCCTCGAGACCCTGGAGTTTGCGCAGACGATTATTGAGCGCGAGCTCAACGCGGCCACCGACAATCCCTTGGTGATTGCCAGTGGTGAGCTGTTGAGTGGCGGCAACTTTCACGGACAGGCCGTTGGCATGGTGAGCGATTTCCTGGCCATCGTCAGCGCCAATCTTGCCGTCATCAGTGAACGGCGGACCGATCGCCTGGTGCATCCCGACTTCAATCAGGGATTGCCGCCGTTTCTCGCCGGGTCGCCGGGCCTTGAGTCGGGGTTCATGATGTCGCAGGTCACCGCGGCAGCGCTTGCGAGCGAGAACAAGACGCTCGCTCATCCCGCGAGCGTCGATTCGATCCCGACCGACGGCAACAAAGAAGATGTGGTGCCGATGGCTATGGCTGCCGCGGTGAAGTTGCGCCGATCCGTGCGCAATCTCCGGCATGTGCTGTCGATCGAATTGATCGCCGCTGCCGAGGGGCTGGAGCATCGGCGGCCGCTGCGCAGCAGTGCGCCCGTGGAATCGGCACATGCGCTGGTGCGAACGGTTGTCGTCAAGCAATCCGGTGATCGAGCGCCGTCGCCGGACATCATTCGACTTGCCGATGCATTGGCCGCCGGACTGCTCGAACCTGTCACCGACGCTTTCTCCGATACCGTCACCGACGAGGTGTCCGTATGACCTCCCCGACGCTCGTGCCATCCTTCGATGCGGGTGCATCGCACGTCTCGATGCCCTCCGGCCCGCGTCCCGTGCGCGCCCCGCGTGGCGCAACGCTGTCGTGTATGGGATGGGAGCAGGAGGCGGCACTCCGCATGCTCATGAACAATCTGGACGCCGAGGTGGCGGAGCGTCCCGATGATCTGGTGGTGTACGGCGGCACGGGTCGCGCCGCGCGTTCGTGGGAGGCCTTTGATGCGATCGTCCGCACGCTGCGCACGCTCGCCAATGACGAAACGCTGCTGGTGCAAAGCGGAAAACCCGTCGCCGTCTTTCGCACGCATGCGGACGCGCCGCGCGTGCTGATTGCCAATTCGAATCTGGTGGGACGCTGGGCCACGTGGGACGAGTTTCGCCGTCTCGAGAAACTCGGCCTCACGATGTACGGGCAGATGACGGCGGGCTCGTGGATCTATATCGGCTCGCAGGGCATCGTGCAGGGGACGTACGAAACGTTCGGGGCCGTGGCCGCACGGCATTTTGGCGGGACGCTGGCGGGCAAGTTGGTGGTGACGGCCGGCTTGGGCGGAATGGGCGGTGCGCAGCCGCTCGCCGCCGCCATGCATGGCGCCGCCGTGTTGGGCATCGAAGTGGATCCGTCCCGCATCGCCAAACGCATCGAGACGCGTTACTGCGATCGTTCAACCACGTCGCTCGACGAGGCACTCGCGTGGTTGCGTGACGCGCAGGAGCGCAAGGTGGGCCTGTCGGTCGCGCTGCTGGCCAACGCCGCTGATGTGATGCCGGAGCTGGTGACCCGCGGCATTGTGCCGGATGTCCTGACGGACCAAACCAGTGCGCACGACATGCTCGTCGGCTACGTGCCCTCGGGCATGACACTGACCGAAGCGGCGGCGTTGCGCGCCGAGCATCCCACGGAGTACATCACCCGTGCAACGGCGTCGGTGGTGACACATGTGCGCGCCATGCGCGCGCTGCAGGATCGCGGGGCCGTGACGTTTGACTACGGCAACAACATCCGAACGGTGGCGTTCGACGCCGGTGTGGACGATGCGTTTCGGATTCCGGGATTTGTGCCGGAGTACATCCGCCCGCTCTTCTGCGAAGGGAAAGGCCCGTTTCGCTGGGTGGCACTCTCTGGCGATCCCGCCGACATCCATCGCACCGATGAACTCGTGCTCGAAATGTTTCCGCACGACGAATCGCTCAAGCGCTGGATCACCC
>JAGNMU010000494.1 GCA_017991005.1 Gemmatimonadaceae bacterium
GCACGCGTCGATGTACCGCCGCATCCACGGCCTGCTCCTCCTGCAGTTCGCGCTGCAGCGACTCTCTCGCCATCCATCGTCTGATTACCCGGCGGGCGCGGCGAACGTGCTCGCGACAACAGCGTCGCTGCGCGTCGGAACACGCGTGGTGCGGCGACGAGTCGGCCGTGCCACCGTGCATGACGAGCGGCCACAAACGACGCGGCGACGCGGACACCCTCCATCGAAATACGCCATCGTCGCCGCGTCGATGACGCCCTCCCACAAACATCACGGAGGCGGGATCGCGATCGTCCAGCTGTACAGCGGCCAGAAACCCCGCCCCGTCTGCACGTACGCACGCCACGAGCGGTCGCGTGATCCTTTCGTTTGGCAGAAGACCGACGTCGCCAGCGTCCTTGCCAGAGGTTTCGACGCGCTCATGGTTCCATGCCGTCAATGCACCGCGCACGGCTGTTGCCAGTTCGGCGGCGCTCGACCCGGGCTTCACCTCCTCACCCATGCCGGTCTTCGCATCGGCGTTCCGCACATCATCGTTCCGCACATCGGCGTCACGCCCCGTGCGTGACGTGGCACGTCCGACCAGACGCGTGGACAATCCCGCCTTGCGACGAAGACGCGCCGCCAGGCGCAGGACTTCGTCCACACCGTGGGGCGGTGCGAACGTGTAGACGTGCACCGTCTCGTGCAGTGAGCCGACGCGCACACAGCGGCCGACGCGTTGCCGTCGCAGCGCATCGGTCCAGGGAAGATCGAGGTGCACCACAACGCCCGCGTCCTGCAGGTTGACACCCTCCGCCAACAGATCAGTTGTGAGCAGCAGCATGATGCGCTGATGCGGGGGCGGTGGTGGGCGTTCCTGCGCGCGAGGGGCAAACGCGGCCAGCGCTTCACCTCGACTGATCACACCACTGGCGATCTGCGCCTTTCGTCCGGTGAGCACACCCACACCGGCAATGTCCGACAGCGCGCGGCCGACGCTGCGCACCGTCGCCGCAAATTGGGAGAACGCGACGATCGGGGTATCGGGGTGCGCCTGCATGATGCTCTTGAGCGCCCGTACCCGCTCGGCATCGGCCTGTGTGGTCAACGACGCATCGCCACGATCGGCCGTGCCACCCGCACGACGTAACTCCGCGCCGGATTCGGAATGGCGTGGGGGAAGCGGCGTGGTCGCGCGGCTCAGTCGTTGCTGATGACGACGCAGCAGTTCTCGAACAGCATCGAGATGGCGCTGCAGCACGTCCAGCAGCGCGCCGCTCTCCGCGGCGTGGCCCGCCATCAGCTCCGGAAACGCAAGTTGCACCTCATGGTCGCCGACAAGCCAGCTTCGAAGCTCGGCGGTCGTGGGGTGACGTCCGGATTGCAGTGCGTGTTGCAGCGCTTCGGCGCGCAACACGCGCAGTCGAAGCGCCTGAGCGAGTGCGGCATCGCTCGAACACCACGCACGCAGGAGGCCAAGGCGGATGAGCGCTCCGGCCACGGCGCCATCGTGCGCCGGCAGCGGCGAGGGCAGGGCAAGCAAGGCATCGAGCACGACACGGTCGGTGGGCATCTCGAGCGGGGGATGTTCGCGAACAGCGGGTCGGCCACCGTGGTGCGTGCGACGCACGACAACGCGTGCGAGGAGCGCTGGGGTGAGCCGAGCGGCCTGCTCTCCGAGTGCCAACGCCAGTGGCGCGGCAAGATCACGCGGGGTGTTGTGCAGCGGCGTCGCCGACACAAGCAACAGATCTCGCCCAATCACCCGCTCGGCGATGGCCCGATATCGCCGAGTGGTGGGTGTGCGCACATGGTGCGCTTCATCGATGATCACCAGTCCGACGCCACGTGCGCGGGTCGCCGTGCGCCCGGCCCTGGGGCCACTTCGCGAGTAACTCTGGATCGACTGCAATTCCACCTGTCGCAGCTGCGCGCGCGCGACGGCATGTCTCCACATGGGCAACAGTGCGGCGGGCGCGATGATGCAGATCTCGGTATATCGTCGCGCCACGGCGAGCGCCACGAACGTTTTGCCCAGGCCAACGTCATCGGCCAGCAGCGCCACATGGAGGTCATGCAGGGCATGGTGAATACGGTCAACGGCGTCCTGCTGGTGCGGCAGGAGCGTGATGTCGCCGAGTGATGTGTCGACGTGTCCGATGATGGCCGAAGCGATTCGTCGCCGGACGGCGGCGGGTGGCGCGAACTCCACGGCGTCAGCACTCGGACGCGCGTCTGGCGGCGGCGTGTGTGACGGTGTGTGGGCAGTCATTCGTGGAGGTCTCCAAGCAATGGTTCCAGTTCATGCATCGAAACCCCGTACGCATCGGCGAGCGCGTCGACATACCGCGCGTCACCGAGGCCGTCTGCGGGGCGTGGATCGTGCGAGGCGTGCGCGGAACGGGCGAGTTGCGCGAGGGTTGACCGCACGTTGGCCCAGTCGCGCGGAACGGGGAGCGTTGAAACCGTCCATCCCATGTATCGGCGAAAGCCACCCCGCGCCGGCTCGGCGAGTGCATCAAACCACGCGTGCGCCAGCGTCGAATCCAACAGGGCGTACAGCGCCCACGCGTCGTCGTCGGATGGTGCTCGGAGGACGTAACAGGTATTCAGCGGCACCATCGGGTCGCCCGCTTCCAGCACTCGCGGGCGCAAGCGACGGCCGATATCGGCCCACACTACGCGGGGCGCCTCATATCGCGCCGCCTCAGTGCGGAAGAGGGTCCACCACGGCACGCGCGCACGCGCGTCGCGCCGTTGCTCGAGTTGCGGACGCCACCGCGAGAACCAACGTGCCGCGTGGGGCGGCAGTATGCGAAGCGGGGCTCCATCGGCGTTGTGCGTCCAGATGATGCGGAGCTCGCCCTGAGTGGATGTGGTGCGTCGGGGAGCACCCGCGACCGCATCGCCTCGCAGCGCCGGACGAAGCAGGCGACGTTCGATGACGGCCTGCCGCCCTTCGGTCCAGATGGTCGCCGTTTCATCGTTGTGTTCTTCGGCGTGAACAAGAAACGCGGAGTTGCAGCCGCATTTGACGCCCAGCAGCGGACGTCCGATAGCCGAGTCGGCGAGTGCCGGACCGGCGAGGCGCAGCCGTTCGATCGCGGCGCGTCGACGCGGAGCCAGCAGCAGCCACGGCGCGGCGGCATCACCATCGAGCGTCAGCGTGGCGTGTGGCACGCGAAACGTGGCGGTGCCCTCCGCCCCCGTGACCGAGACCTGCACGGGCGCCTCAGGTACGCGGTCGTGCGGCGGCGTGTCATTTCGCTGAGCGACCAGCAGCGACGGATACACGGCGGCGTCAAACAGCGCAGGGGCACCACTGAAATCGCGTACGATGCGGAGCTGTGAGTGTTCATGCAGCCACGCGCGAATGCCCCCGCCAGCGAGTGCGCGCCAGAGTTTGGCGGGCACCAGCAGCGCGGACACACCCTCGGGCGCCAGCAGTTGAACACTGCGCTCGATGAACGCGGCCGCGAGATCGGCCTGCGCGGCAAAGCCCGTGCCGGCGCCAGCCCGGAGAGCGCCCGCTTTCCAGGCCGCCTGTCGCATTGAACGGAAC
>JAGNMU010000072.1 GCA_017991005.1 Gemmatimonadaceae bacterium
CGCAAAATCCACGCACGGTGGGTACGACGGTCGTGGGCAAGTCCGCCTGTCCTCGGCGGATCAGGCACCGGCGGCGTGGCAGGCGCTGGGCGGGCGCCCCTGCATCGTCGAGCAGCGCGTCGACATCGCCTACGAAATCAGCGTATTGGTGGCGCGCCGTCCATCGGGTGACGTGGCTGTGTACCCACCCTCCCGCAATCACCACACCAACGGCATCCTCACGTGGGCGGTGGCCCCCGCCGTGATCAGCGATGCCATGTCGGCGCGTGCGCAATCGCTTGCCGTCGCCATTGCCGAGCGCATCGGCATTGTCGGGTTGCTGGCCGTCGAGTGTTTTGTCACGCGGCAGGGCGACCTGCTGGTGAACGAGCTCGCGCCGCGCCCGCACAACACCTACCACCACAGCGAGCGTGGATTCGCGACCAGCCAGTTCGAACAGTTGGTGCGCGCCGTCTGCGATCTGCCACTGGGCAGCACCACGTTGCATGCGCCGTCGGCAATTGTGAATCTGCTTGGGGACGTGTGGTTGCACCCCACGGCGCCGGATATTGGGCACGCGTTGGATGTGACCGGCACTCGCTTGCACCTCTATGGCAAGGCGGGCGCGCGCGCAGGACGCAAAATGGGACACCTCTCCGCCGTCGGTGACAGTGCACAGGACGCACTGGCGCGCGTCCTCGAAAGCTACCGCCGGCTTTCACCGGGCACCTCCAGCGACTTCGATGTACAGGAACCGGAACTGGTCGTTCCCGCGTTCTGACGATCTCACGCCAACTCACCTCAGCTGACCGTCATGTTCCCTCGCGATCTGTACGAAATCATTCACATCATTGGTATCGCCATGCTGTTTGTCGCCATCGGCGGCGTGGCGATTCACGCTGCGAACGGCGGCACCAAAGCCAACACCAACACCCGTGCGCTGGTGTCCGGGCTCTTTGGCGGTGGCGCCTTTCTGATTCTCCTGGGTGGCTTCGGCATGATGGCGCGTCTGGGACTGGTCCGCGGGATGCCGCCGGCCTGGTTGCTGGTCAAGATGGTTCTCTGGCTCGTGCTTGCCGGCATCGTGCTCGTTCCGTATCGCAAGCCGGCACTCGCCAAACCATTCGCGCTGTTGCTGCCACTGTTGGCTGGACTGGCGGCGTACATGGCTGTCTACAAGCCGATCACCTGACCGTCATACCAGAGGGTCACGCGCGATGAATGTGCTCGTACTCAATGCCGGGTCCGCGACGCTCAAGTTCCAAGTGGTCGTCACCGACGAAAGTGCCATTGCCGCCGACAGCGATCGGGCGCTCGTGCGTGGTCAGATCGAACGCATCGGCGGCGAATCGGTTGTGACGATTCGGCACAACAACGGCGCGTCGCGTACGGAGACGGCACCGCTGCGTGACTTGCGCGCGGCCGTGGAGTGGCTGGTGGCGTTTGTCACGTCGGAGCGGAGCGGCACAGGGATCACGTCGCGCGCCGAACTGCACGCCGTCGGGCATCGCGTCGTGCATGGAGGCGAGCGGTTCCACGAAAGCGTTCGCATCGATGCCGATGTGCACCGGGCGATCGAGTCGATGATCGAACTCGCCCCGTTGCACAACCCGCACAACTTGCGCGGCATCGAAGCCGCGCGCGCTGCGCTCGGCGACGGAGTACCGCAGGTCGCGGTGTTCGACACGGCGTTTCATCACTCGCTGCCCGAGCATGCGTACCTGTACGCCATTCCCTATCCGCTGTATCGCCGCCACAAAGTGCGGCGCTACGGGTTTCATGGAACGTCACATCGCAGCATCGCGTGGCGCTGGCGCACGCTGACCAATCGAGCACGCCAGGATGTGCGCATTGTCACGCTGCACCTCGGCAATGGATGCTCCGCCTGCGCCATTCACGGCGGACGTTCGATCGACACCTCCATGGGATTCACGCCGCTCGAGGGGTTGGTCATGGGCACACGCTCCGGCGACGTCGATGCGGCCATGCTCGACTATATCGCGTCCAAAGAGGGACTGACGCTGCCGCAGGTCGAGACCATGCTCAATCAGCAGTCGGGATTGCTCGGCATTTCCGGCCTGACCAACGACATGCGCGATCTGCTGGCCGAAGCGCACGAGCACAATGATCGACGCGCACGATTGGCGATCGACATCTTCTGCTACCGCGTGCGCAAGTATGTCGGCGCGTATCTCTCGGTGCTTGGCGGCGCCGATGCCATCGTGTTTGCGGGCGGCATTGGCGAGAACGCACCGGAAATTCGGACGCAAATCTGCGAAGGGCTCGCGTGGGCGGGTCTGGCCGTTGATGCATCGGCCAACAACGCACTCATCGGTGGACGCGAAGGGAAATTCTCGACGGAAGGCTCGACGCTGGAAGCGTGGGTCGTTCCTACGGATGAGGAGCTGCTGATTGCCCGGGACACCTTCCGCGTGATCGCTGGCATCGAATCACCGATATGAGCGTCGCCAACTGACGAGCGCGTTTGGACCGGCCATCCACTTGACGTTTGAGTGAGATCGGTCGATACTGTTTATCACGCGGCGATTTTCCCGATTTGACGGGCCGCGTAACAGTGCCAGTGGCGCTGTCCATCCGTCTAAGTCGCGGCCCTGACGGCCCACGACGAGAAATCGGCGCGGGCCGTCAGTGTTTTCGGCCCGTGACGCGAGGCCTTCCGCAGTACGACAACTGAAGGAACTGGCTGATGCGCGGTGAATCCGCGTACAGGCCCGTGGTGATTTGCCGCCGATTGCCGCCACGCAAAACAAGGAGCTAAACCGCGACAGCGCCCGGCGGCCGTCACCCGTCCGGGCGCAGTTTCGTTGGCGGCACTCACCCGCTCCTTTGGAGAGTGCCATGAGCAACATCACGAATCACGTTTCAGGTAGCACCGCCACCTCAGGATCGGGCAGCGCCCGAGATGCCGCCTCTCGCCCTGCGTCAGGCACACGGCGGCCGGACACCGTCGCCTTGCACGCCGGCCAGGAACACGCCGACTCCGCCACCGGCGCGCGCGCCGTTCCGATCTACGCGACCAGCTCGTTCGTATTTGAAAGTCCGGAACATGCCGCCGACCTGTTCGGACTCCGTGCCTTCGGCAACATCTATTCGCGCATCACCAACCCCACCGTTGATGTGTTCGAACGTCGCATCGCGGCGTTGGAAGGCGGAGTGGCGGCGGTGGCGGTGGCCAGTGGACAAGCGGCGCAAACGCTCGCCCTCCTGAATCTCGCCGAGGCCGGCGACAACATCGTGGCGTCGCAATCGTTGTATGGCGGGAGCATTGCCCTGCTCTCACACACGTTGCCGCGTCTGGGGATCCGCACGCGTTTCGTGGACATTCACGATCATCGGGCGGTGGCGGCGGCGATCGACCACAACACGCGCGCCGTTTACGTCGAAACGGTCGGCAATCCAGCGCTCGACGTGCCCGATCTCGAAGCGCTCGCGCGTCTCGCGCATGACTTCAACCTGCCGTTGGTGGTGGACAATACGTTTGCGCCCGTGCTGGCGCGACCGATCGACCACGGCGCCGATGTTGTTGTGCACAGTGCCACCAAGTGGATTGGCGGTCATGGGACTTCGATCGGCGGCGTGATTGTCGACGCCGGCCGTTTCAACTGGGGCGCCACGGCACGATTCCGCCGTTTCTACAGCGAACCGGAACCGGCGTACCACGGCCTGCGATTTGCCGACGCATTCGGGAATGTCGATGGTGCCAACATCGCGTATGCCGTACGACTGCGTGTTCTGCTGCTGCGGGACATCGGCGCGTCACTGTCCCCCTTCAACGCGTTCTTGTTTCTGCAGGGGTTGGAGACCTTGCCGCTGCGCATCCGCGCGCACAGCGCCAATGCGCTGGCCGTCGCCCAGTTTCTTGCCGCACATCCCGCCGTCGCGTGGGTCAACTATCCGGGACTTGTCACGCACACAACGCACCACAACGCGCAGCGCTTTCTGCACGAGGGGTTTGGCGGCGTGGTCACCTTTGGGGTCCGCGGCGGAGAAGCAGCCGCCCGACGTTTCATCACGGAAACGTCACTCTTCTCTCTGCTCGCCAATGTTGGTGACGCCAGGAGTCTCGTCATTCATCCATGGACCACGACGCACGAACAGCTTGGCGATGTCGAGCGCCGCTCGGCGGGCGTCACACCGGACTTGTTGAGACTGTCGGTCGGTCTCGAGCATATCGATGACCTGCGTGACGATCTCGACGCGGCGCTCGCAGCCGCCGTCGCTGTCGACAGTCATCGCACGACCAGCGCCGGTCCGCAGCGCGCCGAGAGTGCCGCATGAGCATCGTACGCGATGTTCCTGCCCGTCCGAGTCGCCACGCATCGTCGCTGCGGCCGTCTGACCGCCACATCTCAAGGAATACCCCCGTGCCATCACCGTGGCCCATTCGCGACGAAGTCCTCACCTTTCACGACGTGGCGCTCGAGAGCGGCGCACACGTCGATCGGCTCGACGTGCACTATCGGCTGGAGGGCACACTCGCCGCCGCGCGCGACAATGTCGTGCTCATCGTACATGCGCTCACCGGTGATGTTCGCGTCACAGACTGGTGGAAGGGCGTGGTCGAGGCCGGCGGCGCCATCGATCCGTTGAAACATGCCGTGCTGACTGCGAACCTTCTCGGCGGCTGTGATGGCACCACGGGACCGTCCAATGCGCAGCCTGACGCACTGCCCGCCATCACCACACGGGATCAGGCGGCGGTGCTGGCGCGCGTACTGGACGCCCTGGGCGTTCAGGCCCCGCTCTTGGTGTGCGGAGGGTCGCTGGGCGGACAGGTCACATTGGAATTCGCGGCGAGCTTTCCGGAGCGCGTGCGCGAGGCGGTTGCGTTGGCCGCTCCCGCCGCGCAGACCGCTCAAGGGCTGGCGTGGAACGCCATCATGCGCCGCGCCATCGCACTTGGTGGCGTCCACGACGGGCTCGCGCTCGCCCGCATGGTGGGCATGCTGAGCTATCGCACGCCGGAGGGGCTGGAGCGTCGTTTTGGGCGCGCACGAAGCGAACACGACACGCCGCTGGTGAACGATTGGTTGGATATGCACGGAGAGAAACTCGTCGCGCGATTTGACGCCACGAGCTACGGCGCGCTGCTCGACGCCATGGACACGCATGATGTCGGTCGTGGTCGCGGCGGGGTGTCCGCCGCACTGACCGGCGTCGCCAGTCGCGTGACAGGCGTCGGCATTCCCGGTGACTTGCTCTACCCTGCTGAATCGGTGCGGGAGTGGACCGAACGTGCGCACGCGCGCTACGTGGAACTCCCGTCCATTCACGGCCACGATGCGTTCCTGCTCGAGACCGCCCGCGTCAGCACTATCCTGCGCGACGCGATTGCCCGATCCATCGAAGGCGATCCCGCGCCGGTGCGCCAGCGCGCCGCCGCATCGGCATCGCCCGGCGTTGCGTCAGATGCGCGACCGTCACGGCAGGCCAACGTGCGTGCGACCGACACTGCCACACCCGTCGCGACGCCCATCACTCCGCTCCGAGTCGCACTGGCCGGTTGTGGGCACGTTGGCGGAAGTCTGCTCGATTTGTTCGCGGAGCGAGGGGCAACAGTCGAGACCGTGCGCGTGCAACGCATTCTGGTGCGTGACGCCCACCGCCCTCGCCCCGCGCTGGCGCAGGCTATCGCTCGCGGTCTTGCGCCTGACAATGCGCGCACCACCGATCCCACCGAACTCTTGGACGACACCGTCGATGTGCTCGTGGAGGCCATCGGCGGAACCACCACCGCGCGCACGCTGGTGGAGACCGCGCTGCGTCGGGGCATTCGTGTTGTCACGGCCAACAAGGCGTTGCTGGCGGAGCACGGTCCGCACCTTCAGGAGCTCGCGCGCGCGTACGGAACACGGATCGATTTTGAAGGCGCGGTGGCCGGCGCCATTCCGGTCGTCCGGTGCGTGCGCAGCGGCGCCGCGGGGGTTGGCATCACACGCGTGAGCGGCATCCTCAACGGCACCAGCAACTTCGTGCTCGATCGTGTCGCCGAGGGCCGTTCACTCACCGACGCGATCGCCACCGCCCAGCAGCTTGGCTACGCGGAGGCGGACCCCACGCGTGATCTGTCGGGCGAAGATGCCGAAGACAAACTGCGCGTGCTGTCATGGTTGATCTTCGGCGTGGATCCGGCAGCGCTCCGCGTGGTGCGGCGGGGCATCGATGCAGAGACCGCCGCCTGGGCGGCGCGAGTCGCCGCTGAGGGTGATCGCGTCAAGCTCATCGCGACGTGCGCATTGGAACAGGGTGAGCTCATCGCCCGCATCATTCCGACGCGCGTCACGCGCGATGACCCATGGGCGTCGGTCTCCGGTCCGAACAACCGCATCGTCATCGAAAGTGCATCGGCCGGCACACTCGTCTTTACGGGCGCCGGTGCCGGAGGACGAGCAACGGCCGGAGCGGTACTGAGCGATGTGTTGTCCTGAACGTTGACACCGGCGCCGTACGAACGCACGACGCGGCGCCACGCGGCGTGGACGACCTTACGGCGCCACCGACGACACGCTGGACGGCGTGACCACCGGCATCTCGCCCGTTATCCGGCGCGTGTCTTCCTGATGTGTTTCGCTGCGTTCGTCGGCGGGAATGATCCCGGCGTCGTTCAGCATGAGCCCGACAGCATCAGGCACCAGGGCAGGCCACATGAACAGCCCTTCGACGCGCACAATCGCGCGCGGCGTACGACCGCTGTCCGCGTACTTTCGCCGAGCCCACAGTTCATAGACCATGGTGAGTGCGCCGCCGAACACCGCGAACACACTCCACGTCACGACGGCTTCTCGCCATGGGAGGTCCACGAACATCCACACCAGCACCGCACAACTCAGCGTCAGACCCATCAATCCCATACCTCGACGGAGCGCCGCATTCAGGGCGACACACGCCGTGGTCCAGAGCAGGATGCCAAAGAGCACGATGGCCCACATGAGGTTGACGTAGAAGAACGTCATGGGCGCTCCGATGCGGCGGATGGGAAGGAAAGATCGTGCAGGCAGGCGGGCACGATGCGGTCGACGAGGCGCGTGATGCACACTCCGACCCATACGATTGTGCAGCGATGCGTCCATTTTCGCCAGCGTCGGGCGTTATCTCGTGACCCGGGCCTGAGCAGTTCCGTTCGACCTGCGATCGCGTTTGCTACGCATGTGTCCGAAATAGAACTCAACTGTGGCGGCAAGGCATCTGAGATGGGCAGCACACAGTCGCGGCGAGATGTGACGCCGTGCGAGCGTGTGTGATCTCCCGTCAGTTGCAGTGAGGCATGTCGGGTGCACGGTGCTGCGGCCCGCGCGACTGCCTGCCCCGACCCCTGCACTGCAGCGCGACATGATGCATCCGGGCCTACGGCACCGAGACGTCAAATGCAACGGTTTCGATGCGACCCGCACGCTTCACCTGTACGAAGACGCGATATGCGCCGACACTCGGAAAGGCGAAGGGAAACGCGACCGGTGCCGGTTGCATCTCGTGCGGCATCGCGGCATGCTCGGCCGCACCGATCACCGCCGCCAGCGATGCTGAATCGAGCCGCGCGGTGTCACCACGCTCCCGTCGCATCAGCTGCAGTTGTGCTGTGGCACTGGCCGTACCAAGCGGGTGCAGGTGCATGAAGACACCAGCGTCCTGCCGCAGGACCATCACGTGGCCCCCCATACCCATGTACGGTTCCGTCGCGACCACCGTACCGCGGTCATCACGCATCGTCACCAGAAGACGCAGGTCACGTTTGGCGGCGATGGGCGTGTCGCTCGTCAGCGTCAGACTGCCACCCGACACGAGCGGCGCGCGCTCGCCGATGGCGTGCGCGGTCACGACCCCCCAACTGTCATCGGCATCGGCAAACGCCGATGTGAACGTTGTGGCAGAGGCGTCGGCCACATTCGCGCGTGGCGACGATGATTCGTCCGCGACCACCGGCGCCACCGGCATGTCCACCGTGTCCACGACGGTCCGTTGTGCCCCACTCTGCAACAGAAAATCGCCGTACAGCAGATAACGACCGGAGGGAATCGGTGGTATCCGAGTCACGAAACTGTCCGGATGCACACGCAGCGGATGCAGATGCGCAATCGCATCCTGCTCTCCATCTCGAATCAGAAACAGGTGCAGCAGCTTGCCGTGATCAGGCATCAGCGGCGGCAAACGATTGGTGCGCCACAGTGAATCGGTCACCACGATGGTGAGCATCCGTTGCGCATCGAGCGTACGGATAGTCGTGGCAATCGACATGGGCCGATATAAGCGTCGGCGGTACGCGCCCTCTTCAATGCTCCACCACTTGGAGCCACCCAGCAGCGCCAACGCCATCACGCCAGCGGCGGTGGCCATCGCGGTTCGCGCGGTCCGGCGACGTGCGTCAGTTGGGACAACACCCGGCTCGAGCGATCCTTCGCGCGCCGCGGCACCGACGATCGACAGGACGCCGGCAACAAGCAGCGCACCCAGGACCAGCAGGAGGGCGCCCATGCCGCGGTCCATTCCCAGCGTGGCGGTGGCACTTGTCTGCAATGGAACGATCAGCGTTCCGTTCCCCGCTGGACCTTCCACGGCCACGTGCACCGAGTATGTGCTCGATGTCATGATCCACACGCTGTGTGACCACACGCCTGGGTCACCGGGCACCGGAGTCGCATCCTCCGCCGGCGGTGCGCCGCGCGTGCCGATGTTCCACTGCGCCGCGCGAATGGTCACGCGCGTGGGCGACCCCTCGAGTACACGCACAATGATCGGCACCTGCGATGGGATGACCCCCGCCGGGTCCAGCATCACGCGCAGCAGATACCCACCAGCACGACCCTCGAGCACCACCTGATTGGTCCCGACGTGTGCACTGCCAACAATCCATACCAACAGCATACCCGCCAGCATCCGCAGTCGACGCACGGTGGGCCTCATCGGCGCACCGACCGCAGCCAGTCGCCTCGCGCCAGACCGGCGCGCGCCGAGAGGACGGCGAGCAGTGCGGCCAGAGCAAAACCTGCCAGCGTGGTGGATGGCGGCTCCGCGGCAAACTCGCCTTTCACGAGCAGCCAATCCGACGGCATCATGTACGCAAAATTGTCGGTGCGAAACAGCGCGGTGCGCGATGCGTCGCTCATGAGGAAGTCCGCGAACGGCCACTGCACCGCAGCAAAGGAGACCAGGAAGGTCAGGCCGAGCAGCAGAGCCCGTGTCCACGCGCCGCGCGAGTCGGTGCGGTGCAGCACCACGTCGATCAGGAACGCCGGCACCAGCAGCAGCAGCGGAAAATTGAGCGGTACCATATGCGTGACCACTTGCCGGATCGGTCCAAGCTTCGGCGTGGCGGCGAACAGCGGCAGGATCCACACCTGCAGGCACATCACCGCGGTGTAGACCAGCGCGGACGCTGTGGCGGGATACCGCAGGCGCGTCGATCGCCCCGCGGCCACGAGTCCGAATGGAAACGCGAGCGACGCGACAATGTAGAAAATGCCGCTGTGCATCAACGTGCGATCGTGATACTCCGTACAGAAGATCGCGATCATCGACAGCACCAGCCCGCTGGCATACGCCACCACCCACGGCGTACGCGAGGCGCGGTGCGACGATGCTCGCGATTGCACCGACGTCGCCATGACCACCGCACCTGAGAGAATGGCGATGAAGCCCAGCGCCAACACAGAATGCGGTGGGCTGATGATCTGCACATCCAGCCCATACGCGTTGTGCCACCAGTCGTCGAACGGTGCAGACGTCAGCATGGCGACCGCTCCCCAGATCGCGAGCCAGCCGCCCAACGGTCCGTTGAACCGTCCCCAGATGGTGACCCCGTCGGAGGGTCGCTCGCGCAGTACAAATGAGCGGCGCAAAACCTCCGCGCCGCTGGCGAGTCCTGCAACGGCACCGCCGGTGTAGATCGCCAAGTGCGCCGGTGTCCAGAACGTGTCTCGCCCAATGGTCATGTGCCACGAGATATCCCAGATCAGCCCGACGATGACGCTGGTGGCCGCAAACACCACCGAAATCAGCAGCCAGTGCATCCGCTCCGCCTCAGCGTGCGCCACGGGCAGCGACGCGGCGTGATGGGAGCGTTCGTCGTCACGCTCTCCGAGCGGCAGTGGCACCGCAGACGATGACATCGTCGACCCGCGTTATGGTCGGCGAGTGGGCGCGGCACCGATGCCGCGCGCACGCAGCAGGGTGCGCACTGAATCCACCGGGAGCGGCATTGCGCGACCGCCGCGACTGGTGACCGGCGTCGCCGTGAGCAACGCGTTGTACAGCGCCTCTTCCGTCGCTTCCGTCACCGCCTGAAACAGCGCCGACATCGCATCGTTCCCAAGCTCCTGCGCCGAAGCCAAGGACGACTCGGGATTGCGCCGCACCGCCGCGGCCGTCGAAAACGCGAGCACATAGTCGCCCGATCCGTTTGATGCACTCGAGCCGGTACGCGCCAATCCCATGATGGCACGCGCTCCCAGTCGCTCAAGATTCCGCGCCAACATGGGCGCATCCGTGGCGATCACGATCATGCACGAGCCATCGCCGCGTTCACCTCCCGCATCACCCAACGACGGCGAATTCCCGCCCCCGGGACGCCGCGTGGCGTCAACGTCGCGTTGAAAGGAGTAGCGACCGAGCAAGGGGCCAATCGGTACGCCCGCCATCTGCAGCACGCCACCATAGTTGCCTTGCACCAGCACGCCGATCGTGTATCCGCCAAGCGACGCCGGCAACACACGCGACGACGTGCCCATGCCACCCTTCCATCCGAACATGATGGTGCCGTGACCCGCCCCCACGCTCCCTTCAGTCACCGAACCGGTATCGGCCATCTCGATCGCGCGAACGGCGGCCGCGCCGATCCCGGGACGCACCCGCGTGGCGTTGAGCCCACCGTCATTCGTTTCGCCAACCACCGGATTGATCGAACGCACCGCGCTGTTCTCAGGCTTCTGCAGCATCCATTGCGCCACCGCATCGCCCACCTGCCAGATGCAGAGCGTGCACGTGAGCAGGATGGGGGTCTCCAACTCGCCAAGCTCCCGCAGTTGCGTGACGCCCAGCAGCTTCCCAAATCCGTTGCCCACGTGCAGCGCAGCCGGCACGCGGTCGCGAAAGAGATCGCCGCGATGCGGCACGATCGCCGTCACACCCGTGCGTAGCGAGTCGCCGTCACTCACCGTCGCATGCCCAACGCGCACGCCGGCCACGTCCGTGATGGCATTCCATCGACCCGGCGCAAAGATGCCCGGGGCCAGTCCGATCGCGCGCGCCCGAACCGCCGAAGACGGTGCCGATGCCGACTGCGCTGACGCCGCGTCCGCGTACATCGACAGGACCACGGCCGACAGCACCGCACTCACGACCGCTGCGGACGACCGGAACGTCGGCCTCGCGCGGTTCAGCCGGCCAGCACTGCGCTTGCCTGCACCGGGATAGGTGGCGCCGCGCCCTGACCGACGACACGGCGAGAAGGTCTCGAAAGGCTCGCTCATGGTGAGAAGGTATCGTCCAGCCGCGTTCGTCGCTGCCGGAGCACGAGGCCGCGTGGCGCATCATTTCCACGCATCGCTTCACCGGACCTCGGGAGATGGGCATATTGGCGCATGCCCTTTCGACCCGTCTACGGACACCAGCTGCTTCGTGATCGGCTCGCCGCCGCCTGGCACGGCGATCGCCTGCCAGCGAGTCTGCTGTTCGTGGGACGCCGCGGCGTCGGCAAACAGCGCCTGGCCCTGTGGCTCGGACAGATGCTGCTGTGCGAGCGGGCGCAGGTCGAGGCGCTGCCTGAACCGTGCGGGGCGTGCCAACACTGCCGCTATGCGGAGCGAGGCAATCATCCCGATCTGCGCTGGTTCTTTCCACGCCCGCGCCTCAAAGACGGAGACGCCACCGCGGACGACGTACGCGCGGATCTGGCAGACGCTATCGCGGAACGCATGAGCGCCGATGGACTGTGGGCGCCTTCAGTCGGTACCGACGGCATCCACATTGCCACGGTGCGCGCCCTCGTTTCACAAGCGTCGGTCAGGCCCGCCATGGCCACGCGTGCGGTCTTCGTTGTGGGCGACGCCGAACGTATGGTGTCTCAAGAGGGCGCCGATCAGGCAGCCAACGCCTTCCTCAAATTGCTCGAGGAACCACCGCCGGGCACGACGCTCATTCTCACCACCAGCGAACCGGGTGCACTGCTGCCCACCATTCGCTCTCGTGTGGTCACGATGCGTGTGCCTCCCATCGGCTCGGGCGATATGCAGGCCTTTCTCGCCGACTCGGCCGTCCAACGCCGATTCGCCAAAGGCGTGTCCGCCGACGTGGTTCAGCGTGTCAGCGGAGCGCCTGGCGAGCTGCTCGCCGACTCCGCAACCGCTGCGAGTATGGCATCCGCAAGGAAACTGCTCGACGCCGCACTTCAACCGCCAACCCCGGCAGGGACGGCAGAACGGGCAAAAGCGGCAGCCCGCCAAGGCGTCGCCGGCGCGCGCGGCGCGTTCACCGACATGCTCGACGCACTGACCATCCTGCTGCATGACCGCGCTCGCCAGTTGGTGACCGCGGGACACGACGCCGATGCGCGACGCACGGCGATCGCGCTGCTCGACGTCGAGAATGCCAAGCTTCGCGCTCAAGGCAACGTCAGTCCACAGCTCCTCGGCGCGTCACTGCTGGCGTCATTACACCGCACGCTGCGACCACAATAGCGCACACGTCTCAGCGCACGCGTTGCGCGTTGCGCATGGCGCGTCACCCCTCCTCACGCCTCTCCTGCTTTTCCACTTCGACGCCGAACACCTCGTGAAAGCAGACCAAAATTCAGTACCGGATCGTCCCAATTCAGCCATCGGAGCCGACTCGCGAGCGCTTTCTCACGTCGATTCTGCAGGGAATTTTCGGATGGTGGATGTTGGCGATAAGCCGTTTTCAACCCGGTCCGCGATCGCCAGCGGGCAGATTCGCATGGCACCGGATACATTTAAAGCAATACGCGACAACACGTTAGCAAAAGGCGACGTCTTCCCGGTGGCCCGACTGGCCGGAATTCAGGCAGCAAAACGCACGGCTGAGCTGATCCCCCTGTGTCACCCATTGCCGTTGTCCGGGGTAGACGTAACGGTTAACCTCGATGAGTCCCTCCCCGGAGTTCGGGTGGAGGGTTTTGTCAGAACCACCGCTCAGACCGGGGTGGAGATGGAAGCGTTGACTGCAGTATCCGTGGC
>JAGNMU010000073.1 GCA_017991005.1 Gemmatimonadaceae bacterium
CAATCAACTTCCTCGCCCGTTCTGATCCGGGTTCACCAGCTCTCCGAGCGGTGATGATTGGGAATATTGTCTTCCATGTCCTTGCGATCGGTTTTCAAGCAGACGACTACATCGCCGGCCTATTGACGACGTCTGGACTGGTTATGGCCCTGGTGTCGCACTCTCTGCTCGCCATCGGGTTTGCCTATTTCCTGCTGAAGCTCCGAAGGCAACAGTAGAGAGGTGGGACAGTACCGCATTGTCCATGACCCGTGCGGGCCCGTGGTGCTGGCTAACCCAGCGTTGCAGACTGACGGCCGCGCTATTGTGGGCGCGCTTCGCGCGCTTTTATTAGATGCGGCCGCAGCTGAACGCAAACGTTAGGCGAACAATCATGCCAGGAATCAAGAAATGAATAGCGTGCTCCGCATTTTGGCCGCGTCTGTCTTGGCCACGTCAGAATCCGACGCACAACCATCGGCGATGACGCGAAGTGGTGGAGTGCAGCGCGACGAACTGACGTGTCTCGCCGCGCTCTCGCCGTTTGCCGCATTGCGGCTCTCGAGCGCTCGCGGCGATCCAAACAGTCACGAGGGCAGCCTCGTCGTTCGGATTGGACCGCGCGATAGCTTAGGATCGAACCCGCAGGTCATGCTCTTCGGCGCGAACGGCGGCGGCGGTGACGCGTTCGACTCGACTGGCATGGTTTTGGTCGATCACCGTACGCCCGGCATCCATCAACTAGGCGTACGTGCCGCACATTCCCAGGTGCCGTGGCGCTATGTCGTGACTATTCGTCCCGGCGTTGTCGATACGGTCGTGATGAATCTCAACGCGCGATGCACCCGCGTGGCGCCGCCGCAGCAGCGGGTCAAGTAGCGTCTGCAAGCCAGCAGTCGCTGTCTGCTATTCGTCGGGCGCGCTGGTCGCCTAACGACACGTTGCTGCAGACAGCGCTTTGCGGAATGCGCGCTGCGCGCGCAGTTTTGAGAGGGCGCTGCTGCAGAAGCGCAACGTTAGGCTTTCGAACGCGACCTCCGCGCTTGACGCGATGTATCCAGACGGATACATTGTCGAATGGGCGTCTTCTTCCGCACCGCCGAGTTCGATGAGTGGCTGAAAGCGCTCCGAGATCCGATCGGGAAAGCGCGCATTCTTGCTCGCGTTCGCGCGGCGGAGCTCGGTCACTTCGGCGACACGGCATCGGTGGGCGAAGGCGTCTTTGAGCTCCGCATTCATGCGGGGCCCGGCTATCGCGTGTACTACTGGCGACAAGGCACCGTGACGTACTGGTTGCTGTGTGGCGGGGACAAGTCGACCCAACGTCGAGACATCAGCAGGGCGAAGCAGTTGCGAACTCGCGTGGAGAACGAACCATGAAGAAAGCGATCCCGTTCGACGCCGCTGACTATCTCGACAGCGAGGAAGTCATCGCCGAATACCTCAACGTCGCGCTGGCGAGTGAGCATCCCGCTCTCTTTCTGCAAGCGATCGCCGATGTGGCCAAGGCACGCGGCATGGCACAAGTCGCCAAGGATACAGGACTCGGCCGTGAGAGTCTGTACAAGGCGCTGGCCCCGGGTGCCAAACCACGCTATGACACGGTGCTGAAGCTTCTGCGCGCGCTGGGCGTGGAGATGCACATGAGCCCCGTGGTTCGGGAAGCCTAACGAGAACGTTGCTGCAGACAGCGCTTGGCGGAATGCGCGCTGCGCGCGCAATTTCATTTGGAGCGCTGCTGCAGAACGCCATCGTTATACCGCCTAGCGGTGATGGCGTGGTCGCCGTGCGACAGGCCACTCTGTGATCCCTCGTGTTGGTCGCTGCGTCGCGTCAGCCTTAAGCGCCCACGGAATCAGGCGGTAGAATTGTGGAGGTAGGTTCCACTCGAGTGAGGAGCCGCAGCATGGCGAGACGCACGGAACGCCGCTTCACCTTGTCTCTGCCGCTGGCCGCCATGCTCGGTCTGGCTGTCGGACAGCCTCGTCTGTACGCCCAGATGTCGCCGGACGTTTCGAATCGGCAGTTTCGCGCGGTGGACTCGCTCATCGACGCGGAGTTCGCGAAGGACAGCGTCGGGAGCATCACGGTGGGCGTGATTGCTGGCGAGAAGCTGGTCTGGACGCGAAGCGTCGGGTTCGCCGACATGAAGGCGCGTCGACTGGCGAATCGGCAGACCGTGTATCGAATCGGCTCGATCACGAAGCCCTTCACTGCCGTCATGCTCATGCAGCTGGTCGCGGCCGGACGCGTGAAGTTGTCCGATCCGGTGGAGCGATACCTGCCGCAGGTCAAAGGAATTGCCGCCAAGCCGCCGGGCGCCGCACCATTCACATTTCTACAGCTGGCGACCATGACCGCCGGTCTCGCGAGAGACCCAGACGAGGAGGGACCGTTCGAGAAGGGGCCGGTCTCCAATTGGGAAACGAACCTGTTCGCGGCGCTCCGCCAGACGCGGTACCGCTCCGTGCCCGGTACGGAGTACTTGTATTCGAACGTTGGCTACGCGACGCTGGGCGCTGCACTTGCCCGCGTCGCAGGGCAGCCGTACGTCGCGTGGCAGCGCTCCCGCATCTTCGCACCGCTCGGTATGACTCGAACGCGATTCGAGCTGGATCCGACCATCGAGGCGGACTTGGCGGTGGGCTACGAGGCGCGAGGCGACGGAACATTCGACGACAAGGCTGCGGCACAGCAGGCGCGCGACGGGCGTGGATTCCGGGTACCGAACGGCGCGATCTTCACAACGGTCGACGACCTTGCACGCTTTGTCTCCTTAGAGCTTGGCCACGGACCTGACAGCGTCCTCCCCAAGCAGATGCTCGATGATGCGTTCGGCGGGCTCGTGGCGACGGACCGCCAACTCGAAGAAGGATACGGGATGGGATTCAAGGCGTCGCGTCGCGATGGCTATTCCTACCTCGGCCACAACGGGAGCGTCGCCGGATATCGCGCCGCCATGTACTATGATCGCCCGAGAAGTCTTGGTGTGGTCTTGTTCCGCAATGTTGGCGGTGGCAGCCAGAACTACGATCGACTGGCCGTGGATATCCTGTCCGTGCTCGCCAAGCAAAAGGTCGCAGAGATCCAGGCGGACATCGACACACGATTCAAGGGGCAGGTGGCATCCCCGGGAAGCGACGCGGCTGTTCGTCGAATCATCGAAGAGTTCCGGAACGGGAAACCGAATTACGCACTCATGAGCGGAGATCTTGCCAGAGAAACGCGGCAACAGCTGGCACAGCACGTCGCCACCATCACCAAGCTCGGAGTGATTCGATCCCTGACGTTCAAGGGAGTTGGCCCAGCTGGACCGAACATCTATCTCGCTGCGTTTGAGAATGGATCGCTCGAGTGGCGCGTGTGGATGAATTTGGACGGCCGCGTCGACGTGGTGCGCTATCGTGAGGTGGCTGCGAAGTAGCGGACATATTCGCATTCGATCCGGCGGTATAACCTTGCGTTACGCTTGACAGGGCCTTCACGGATGGCTCCCTGTTCGCTGCGCTCACTGGCCACCTCCTGTTGAAGGGCCCTGCAAGCGAACGCGAACGTTATACCGCGGAACGCGCTCTGTCGCGGCCTTGCGCAAGTGTATATACACTTGTAGGTTTCTCTGTGACCCTTGAGTGGGATGCCGCCAAAAGCACCCGAAACGTCGGACAGCGCGGATTCGACTTTGAGTTCGCCTCGCTCGTTTTCGCGAGCACCTATGTGGAGTTTGACGACACACGGCGGGACTACGGGGAGCGGCGCATTGTGGCGCTCGGCACCGCGGACGGGATCGCCCTCACCGTTGTATTCACCGATCGCGTTGCATCGACGGGCGAAGTGGTGCGTCGCCTCATCAGTGCACGACTCAGTAATTGCAAGGAGCGCCGTCAGTATGCCGAAGCCCTCGAAGCCATCCGCGCGCAAGGCGAGCCCGACGAAGGGGCGCGCTGATCTTGCGCGGCTCCGGCGTGTCACGGAGGCAGAGATCCAGCGCACGTCACCCGTGGAGCTTCGGGACCTCCCAGACACCCTCTGGCAGAACGCCCGCGTCGTGACGCCCGTGGCGAAGCAGGCGATCTCGATTCGACTGGATCGCGACGTTCTGGATTTTTTCCGCGCCACCGGACCCCGATATCAGTCGCAAATCAACGCGGTGCTGCGCAGCTACGTCGACCACGTTATCGCGGCCACGCCACCGACACGTCGTAAACGCGCGGTATAACGACACGTTGCTGCCGACAGCGCTTTGCGGAATGCGCGCTGCGCGCGCAGTTTCATGAGAGCGCTGCTGCAGAACGCCAGCGTTAGGCCGCTAGCTTTGAGTTGACATGTGTCACGTGACACAGTACACTTCTGAGTGATCAAGACATTTGCCGACCGCGCGACTGAAGAGCTCTTCCGGACTGGAAAGGCAAAGCGAGTGCCGGTGGATGTGGCTCGGCGCGCGCTACGAAAGCTGGAAGCGATCGATGTGGCAACGCAGCTTTCCGATTTGCGCGTCCCGCCGGGGAATCGGCTGCACGCGCTCAAGGACGATCGAGCGGGCCAGCATTCGATTTCCGTTAACGATCAGTGGCGCATCTGCTTTCGCTTCGAAGATGGCGATGCGCATGATGTCGAGTTCTGCGACTATCACTAACCGGAGCCCCTCTCGCATGAGCATCCCCAACTCGCGTCCACGCGAACGCCGCCCGATTCACCCCGGCGAGATTCTTCGCGAGGATTTTCTGCCGGAATACGGGCTCTCCGTTACCGCACTCGCCGAGTCCGCCGGTGTGTCTCGTCAGTCGATGAACGAGCTGCTGCGAGAGCGCCGCGCGCTGACCCCAGAAATGGCGCTGCGGCTCGGCAAGCTGTTTGGCAACTCGCCCGAGTTCTGGCTGAATCTGCAGCGCAACGTCGACCTGTGGGACGCTGCACGCGGGTTGAAGCACGAAATTGCGCACATTCGACCGTTGCAAGTCGCATAACGATGCTTGCTGCAGTCGGGCGATTCGGTAGCTCGCTGCGCTCGCGTCTTACTTGAACGTCCGCAGCAGAAGCCAGCGTTATGCGATCGTGAACTAGCTAGTCTTTGGGGCAAGCTTGCATGGATCCACTCTCTCTGCTTCCTCACCGCTACCCTTTCCTCCTCGTCGATTCCATCGACGAAGTGGAAGCGGGGCGCAGTGCGCGCGGGACGAAACTCGTCACTGGGTCTGAATGGCTGATCGTGGGCACCCGGGAGACGCACGTTCAGCGCGCCATGCCGCACACGCTGATCGTTGAGGCGCTCGCACAGCTCTCGGCCGCCGTCATGCACGGTCTACTCGATGGCAGCGCTGGCGCGATCGGCTATTTCATGGGGATGAATAACGCCCGCTTTCGCGGTACAGCCGCTCCGGGCGATGTGCTCTCGCTGCGAGTGACGCTGAAGCAGTTTCGTCGCGGGATCTGTAAGACGCACGGCGAAGCAACGATCGAGGGCCGTTCCATTGTTCGGGTCGATATCACGTCCATCGTGCGACCGGCGGCGGCGAGCGCTCAGGCGCACGTCGCATAACGGGCGTTGCTGCTGACAGCGCATTTCGGAACCCGCGCTCCGCGCGCACTTTGTAGGAGGCGCTGCAGCAGAACGCTGAGGCGTTATGCTGCAACAAAATGATCGTAGCATGGGCAAGTCCGAGAGTGGAATGTTGCTGCATCGCGCGTTGATGGCGAACGCGGGCGGTGTCATTCAACGGGCCGAGAGGTGGTGCGTGAAAGTGCGCGACGTACTGCGATGGCTCGTTGCGGACGGGTGGGTACTGGTCCGCACCCGCGGCAGCCACCAGCAGTTCAGGCATCCGGTGAAGTCCGGCCTGGTGACGCTTGCGGGCTCTAGCAATGACGACCTCGCGCCGGGTACTTTGAATAGCATCTTGAAGCAGGCAGGGCTCAAGACCTCGGGCCAGGAGTAACACGTGCACCGCTTTCTGATCATCATCGAAGCGACCTCGACGGGATACTCGGCGTACTCGCCCGACCTTCCCGGATGCGTCGCGGCGGGTGCGTCACACGCCGACGTGGAGCGGGCGATGCGCGAAGCGATCGCGTTGCACCTTGAGGGGCTCCGCGACGCGGGTCTGCCGATTCCGGTCGGCGTCACGTCAGCCACGTACGTCGAAGTTGCCGCATAACGACACGTTGCGGCAGGCAGCGCTTCGCGGAATGCGCGCTGCGCGCGCAATTTCATGACATCGCCGCTGCTGAACGCTCGCGATAGCCCGATAGCCTGATTGTCACCGTGCTCCCTTCCGAGTATCGCCGTATCATCTCTGCGGGAGTTGCCGCGCTCAATTGGATCGAGGCTGAACTTCGCGACCACGTCGCGCGGGGCCTTGAAGCGGAGCACGTGTGGCTCGCAGTCCGCGATGCTCAGGGTTTGGCAGGACGCTTAGCGTCCGAGAACGATTGGGCGTGGCAAACAGGTTTCGCCGGTATCCTGAGCTCCCCGCAAGACCTCGGTGTGCTCGACGCATTTGCACAACAATGTGAGGGGCTCTCGCCCTATCTGTCCGACCCTGATGTGCTCGTACACGCTGGCCACCTACGGGAGTTGCAGACGTTTCTCCGTCGTTACCAAGCGCGCGAGTTCAACTTTGAGGATCCGACGACGTATCCGAACGTCGCCGATAGCGCCCCTTCTGGCTAGCGTGATCTGAAGCTGACGAGGGAGTCGTGGACGCTCGCTGCGCTCGCATTCGAGAGAATTCGCTCGCAGCGTAGCGGGGGCGTTAGCGAGCCTGCGCTGCTGACATCACCACGACATCGAGTGCCGGTGCGTGTGGCGTAGGTCGGCGGCGTCGGGCATGTGCCGTCGCGTGGGACGACGCGGGGCGCGCCGGGGTGGTTGCTGCCGCCGGTGATCGGGTTGGCGGGAGATTCCGCCGGCCGTTATAATAGTAGGTGTGATACGCACCTTCGCCGATCCGGCCACCGAAGACCTGTTCAATGGCGTCGATAGCCGGCGGGCGCGGCAGGCGTGTCCGAACACGCTCTGGGCGGTGGTCGCGCGGAAACTCACGCAGCTGAATCGGGTGCGCGAGCTGCGGGAGCTCACGATTCCGCCCGGCAATCGGCTGGAAACGCTCAAGGGATCACGGCGCGGGCAGCACAGTATCCGCATCAACGATCAATACCGGATCTGCTTCCGGTGGGAGGAAGGCCATGCCGACGCCGTCGAAGTCACGGACTACCACTAAGCCGACGCCGTTGGTGCAGCGTCGCCTGCCCACGCATCGGCCGCCAACCCATCCGGGCGAGATGCTGCTCGAGGAATTCCTCAAGCCGCTCGGCTTGTCGCAATCCGCCTTCGCCCTGCAGCTCGGCGTGTCGTTTCCGCGGCTGAATGAAGTGATCCACGCGAAGCGCAGCGTCACGCCCGACACGGCGTTGCGCCTCGCCCAGGTGACCGGCATGAGCGCGGACTTCTGGCTCGGGCTGCAGCAGGATTGGGATCTGTGGCATGCGCTGCGCTCGAAAGAGGCCGCCCAGATCGCGCGCCTCAAGCCGTTGTCGCGGGCGAGTTAGTCGGCCGATGACGGCTCGCTAACAGCGCGTTGCGGCAGACAGCGGCTTCACGGGTTGCCTCCTGTTCGCTGCGCTCACTGGTCGCATCTTAATTGAAGGCCGCTGCTGGCGAACGCCATCGTGAGGTGGCCAACTCCCTTCATCAGAGGCTCCGACGTGCAGGCACCCGGCGAGAATCTGCTGCTGAAGATGTGGGACACGCTGGCTGAGCGGGGTATCGGAGGACTGCTGCGACCCTGGCGGATGCGCCGCGAGGGAAAGGCGTCAATCGAGCGACGAACGCTCGGCGCCATCGCGGGGCTCGTGTGCTCGTTGCTCGCGTTGCCAACGCTCTGCGCCCAAAGCACGGCGCGCGTCACCGGACTTGTCTTCGACAGTCTCACCGCGCAACCGCTCGCAGACGCGCTCGTACAACTCATTGCAACAAACGATCGGGCACGCGCGGCGTCTGCGCGCACAAACGCTCGCGGCGAGTTTGCGTTCGATACGGTCGCAACGGGTGCCTACCTGATCGGATTTCTCCATCCGCGACTCGATTCGTTGATGCTCGCACCCACGTCGCAGCAAATCGACGTGACCAACGCCGGTGCACCGCTGGTGATGCTCGCGATTCCGTCACTCGAGACCGTGACGACGACCTATTGCGGGGCGAACGCGGCTCACGACGGGTCGGCGATGATGCTTGGCCGCTTGCGATTCACCGATCGTGATCGCGGAACCTCCGCGGGCGTTGTGCGTGCGGAGTGGTCCGAACTCACGATGACGGCGCGCGCGTTCTCGCGATCACCACAAGTCGCCAGCGCGCGATCTGGTGATGACGGAGCGTTCGTCCTGTGTGGACTCCCGCGCGAGGTTCGCGTGTACGTCCGCGCCGCTATCGACAAGGACTCCACACCGGCGCTCACTCTCGACGTCCCTTCGGCCGGCGTGCTGCTCCGAGACGTCTGGCTGAGCCCGCGTGCATCCAGCACGCGCCGCGCACAGCGCGGTGTGGTGCGATCCCAACTACGTGCACCGATCACAGGCGCGCGTCTCACACTGCGCGGCAATAGTGCGCGCGTGAAGAGTGACATCAATGGCGTGTTCACGTTGCCGTCCTCGCCTCTCGGCACACGCATGCTCGACGTCGATGCCATTGGCTTCCAGTCGCAGCACGTTCTCATCGACATACGTGACGACGACGCGCACGTACTCGACATCACGCTGCCGCCGCTCATCACGACGCTCGCAACGGTCAACGTCACCGCACGAGCATGGGAATCGGCATTCAACGCGCGTCGACAGAAACACGTTGCCAGTTTCGTCGACGACACCACGATTGCGCGTCGTGACCCACTGTTCATCGCCGATGTCGTTCGCTCACTCCCCGGCGTGCGCGTCGATGGACGCGGCTCGTTCGGCGCTCGCATCACGCTCGGCACTCCGCGAAAGTCATGCGAGCCGAATCTCTTTGTTGATGGTGTATTGCAACGCAATCTCACCACCGCCGACGTCGACGCGTTGGTCGCTACGCGCGACGTGCGCGCGATAGAGCTCTACCGCTGGGGCTTTGAGGTGCCGTTACAGTTTGACGCGCCGACAAGCTGCGGCGCGCTGCTTATTTGGCGAAAGTAGCACCAAGCAGCGATGGTCGTGTGCGCACGCCCGCGCCACGAACCACAGACTATCCGCATTGACCGCCTCACCCCGCGTTGCAGTCTGACAGCCGCGCTCTTGTGGGTGCGCTTCGCGCGCCTTTTAGTTGATGCGGCTGCAGCTGAACGCAAACGTTCTGCAGACCCTAAGGAGGGCACAGTGACTCAGAGCAAATCAGCCACACCGATGCCGCGACGTGGCTTTACGGCAACAATCCTCGCCGCGGTGACCAGCCTCTTGGCCCGACGCGCCGACGGACAAGAGGCACAGTCGACACCCTCGCTCGCGCCGGTTCGAATAGGTCGGCGCGTCGTAACGGGAGTTGACTCCCGAGGGCGTTCGCGAATCGATTCCGAGGGGCCGGTTCCCGGCAATGCCACGTGGAAGACAGACCGGGCACAGGGGCTGGACTTCTGGCTTGTTCGAGACGTGCCGACGCCATTGGCAGGCGCGCTTGAGCCCACAACTGACTGGGAGCCCGGCAACCGCACTCCTTCTGGAGGTGTGATCGGACGCCTCATCACATGGGCGCCAGGGTTCCAGTATCCGGTTCACACCACTCCAACGCTCGACTTCGGCGTCATCGTATCTGGACGGCTGGAACTCATCTTGGACACGGGATCAACAATCCTGACACCTGGGGATGTTGTTATCCAGCGAGGAACCGCCCACGGGTGGCGCGTCGTCGGTGATGAGCCATGCACGTGGGCTGTCATCCTGATCGACGCTCAATCCAGGTCTTGAGTGGCAGAGCCGTCGCCACTCCGTCGCAGGATGGGCCGTTTCGACGCAACGTCAGGATGGCGTGGGCCTAGCGATGCTTGCTGTTGCCGAGCGGACCGACCATCCGCGTAGTGTGAAGCATCGTGCGGTCCGCTCGTAACAGACGCTGGCGCTATGCTGCGATAGAATGATCGTGGCATTGCAAAACCCGAGGCCGAATGTTGCCGTATCGCGCGTTGACGAAAAACGCGGGCGGTGTCATTCCACTGGCCGAGAGGTGCGAGGTGAAAGTACGCGACGTGCGGCGATGGCTCGCTGCGGACGGGTGGGTACTGGTGGGTACTGGTGGGTACTGGTGGGTACTGGTGGGTACTGGTGGGTACTGGTGGGTACTGGTGGGTACTGGTGCGTACGCGCGGCAGCCATCAGCAGTTCAAGCATCCGGTGAAGCCCGGTGTGGTCACCGTTGCGGGCTCTGGCAATGACGACTTCGCGCCGGGTACTTTGAATAGCATCTTAAAGCAGGCAGGGCTCAAGACCTCGGGCCAGGAGTAACGCGTGATGCGTGAAGCGATCGAACTGCATCTCGACGGGCTCCGCGATGCGGGCCTGCCGATTCCGGTTGGCGCCACGTCGGCAGCGTACGTCGAAGTTGCTGCATAACGACGCGTTGCCGCCGTCAGCACGTTTCGCAATGCGCGCTGCGCGCGCAGTTTTTCAGCACGCTACTGCAGAACGCCTGCGTTATACAGACATCTTCGCCGATGACATGACCATAATCGTTGCAGGCCAGATCGAAGTGCAGCCCGGGCAGCGGCAACGCTTTCTGGAGGGCTCGGAAATGGCGATGCGGCTCGCACGGGAGACCACAGGGTGCGAGGATTTCGTCGTCGCCGCGGACCCCCTCGACGAGCATCGCGTCAACGTCTTCGAGGTGTGGCGCTCTCGTAAAGCGCTGCACGACTTTCGGGACGCGGGGCCGGACGACGGCCTCACTTCGCTGATCGTGCGAGCTCGAGTACGCGAGTACGAGGTCTAGCGTGGTCACGGACAGCTCGCCGTACAACGATGCTTGCTGTCGACAACCACGCTGTTGAAGCGGGCGCTGCGCGCCCGCATCTTCTTAAAGTGTCTGCTGCAGAAGCCGGCGTTAGATCGCGGCTACGCCCGGTGCAACGACTGGCCGTTCCGCCGTGTCCAAGGGTGCAGCACCATGGCCTGCGCCATCCCTTTCCCGTGATTCCGATGCATCGCTCGCTCGCCATACTCGTCTTTGCCCTCGCGGTCACCGTCGTCGATGATGTGCACGCCCAAGGCATCTCGCCCGCGCGGATGCCGGTGGGGCAGGAGCCGCCGTCGATCACGCTGCCCCCGTCGCTCGATCGAGTGCTGCGTGAGTACGAGGCTGCGTGGCGGAAGGGTGATGCGGCGGGGTTGGCGGCGCTGTTCGCGGAGGATGGGTTTGTGCTCCAGAGTGGGCGCGCGCCGGCGCGCGGCCGCGCCGCGATTCAGGCGGTGTATACCGGCCAAGGCGGAGCACCACTGCGCCTGCGCGCGCTCGCGGCGTCGGTCGCGGACACCGTCGGGTTCATTGTCGGTGCGTATGGCTACGGGACCCAACCGGGCGATCAAGGCAAGTTCACGCTGACGCTGCGACGCCGCGCGGGCGGCCCGTGGCTGATCTTCTCGGACATGGACAACACCACGCGGCCGCCCGGTTGACGGAGCGGTTGTTCGCGTCCGCGTGTTCGTTGCGCGTGACAGGGCCTTCAAGGATGGCGGCCTGTTCGCTGGCGCTCACTGGCCGCAAATTTATGGAAGGGCCCTGCAAGCGAACGCGATCGTTAGGCTGACCGGAAGAACGTGTGCCATTCACGCATCAGCAGTTCCTCGACGTGTTCGGCGCTTACAACGCCGCGATGTGGCCCGCGGCCGTCATCCTGTGGCTAGCGTCGGTGACCGTGATGGTCGCTTTCTATCGCCGCGGTGCGACGATGACCCGACCAGTTATGGTCCTTCTTGCCATTCATTGGTTGTGGTCCGGCGTCGCCTACCACCTCATGTACTTCCGTCCGATCAATCCCGCGGCGACGTTGTTCGCCGCGATGTTCGTGCTTCAAGCAGGCCTACTGCTCAGGTGGGGGTTTCGCGGTTCCGCATTCGCGCTCACGCTTGGGTCATCGGTCTGGTCGCGCGCGGGTGCGGCGCTGGTGGCGTACTCCCTGCTGTATCCGGCGCTGGGCTTGCTGCTCGGACTGTCCTACCCGCGCTTGCCGTTGTTTGCCGTGCCGTGTCCGACGACGATTCTCACTGCTGGCATCCTCCTGTCGGCGCCTGTACGCGATGTGCGATGGCTCGGCGCGATTCCCATTCTCTGGGCCGGCATCGGCGGCTCCGCCGCACTTTCCCTGGGCATCCGGGCGGACTTCGCGTTGCTTGTCGCGGGTACACTGCTCATCGCAATGCTCGTCGTGCGACCGCGCGCATCGACCGTGACGGCGGCCTGACGATGGTTGGTGACTGACAGCCACGCTAATGTAGTGGCCCCTGCGCGGCCGCATCTTATGAAGTGTCTGCAGCTCACGCTGAGGTTATGCGTACGCCGGGCATTGACACGATCGCTGCATCAAAACGCACCTTACTGGCTTAACGGGAACCCGATGTCGCATGTAGAACTGGTCGCGCTGGTCGTGCGCGAGTATGAACCGGCGATCGACTTCTTCGTTCACGTGCTCGGATTTGAGCTCATCGAGGATGTGGCTTCTCTGACGAACGACGGTCGACCGAAGCGCTGGGTGGTGGTGCGCCCCCACGGTGCCGCGACCGGCATACTCTTGGCGCGTGCGGACGGCGACAGGCAGCAGGCCATTGTCGGAGACCAATTTGCTGGGCGGGTCGGCTTCTTTCTTCGCGTCGACGACTTCCGAGCCTCATTTGCACGAATGGTGGCGGCCGGCGTCACGTTCGTGACTCCGCCACGGACGGAGGCTTACGGTCAGGTGGCGGTCTTTCTTGATCTCGAAGGGAATCGCTGGGATCTGCTCGGGCCCGCCACATAACGATGCGTGCGACCGACGGCCACGCTCTTGAAGCGGCCGTGTCGCTGTCCGTGAACGACGACCATTCCCGATGCGAACCCAATAAAACGTCTTCATGCAACTACCCACCGACTACCAGGACATTGTCTCTGACGGAGAGCGCACGTTGAGAGCCATGGCGACCCGCGCTCGCACGCTCGCTGAATGCACTCCTGGGGCACCAGAACTCTGGCTCTCCGT
>JAGNMU010000495.1 GCA_017991005.1 Gemmatimonadaceae bacterium
TGTCACCGGATGGAGCATGCCTTGCCATTCGCGTCGCGCCGGCATGGTCGCGTCGAAGGTGCCGGAGGCTCGGCCCGTGGACTGGCGCGCCGAGAAGGCGTCGAGTGACGCCTGAATGGCGGTCTTCAGGGTGTTGAACGCGGTACCGGCCGCACGCCGATCCTCGGGCGCGAGCACGCGGAGTGCGCCTTGCAGCGCATTCAGCCGATCATCCTTGAGCGCGTTCAGTTGCCCCTTGGCAACATCGAGACGCGTGGACGGATCGAGTCCGTCCAGCAGGGCCCGTGCCTCGTGCGCGAGCGCATCAGCCTGCGCGAGATACTCGGAGAGTTGCACGTGAGGTTTGAAGAAAGCGGGGATACGCGCAGGGCCGGCGTCCTGGAAGGCAGCCGGCCCTGCGACCACGAACGAACGTCGCGAGACTTACGCGGCGGCGGTCTTCAGCGAGTCGAGCGCCTTGCGCACCTGCGCGGCAATGGCGGCAAACGCTTCTGGCTCACGCACGGCGAGATCAGCCAGCACCTTGCGATCGATCTCGATCCCGGAGGCGTGGAGGCCCTGAATGAACGCGCTGTACGACATGTCGTGCATGCGGGCGGCGGCGTTGATACGCACGATCCAGAGGCGACGGAAGTCGCGCTTTTTGTTCTTGCGATCGCGGTACGCATAGCGCCAGCCACGCTCCACGGTTTCCTTCGCGGCCTTCCAGAGCTTGGACCGGCCACCAAAGGCACCCTTGGCGTGCTTGAGGATCTGCTTTTTCCGCTTCAGGCGGACGACGTTGGATTTGACGCGAGGCATGGTCGGTTATCCTCAGGCGACGAGCAGACGCTTGATGCGCTTCACTTCGCCGTTGGTCTCGACAATCGTCGGGCGGCGGAGATTGCGCTTCTTCTTCGCATCCATCTTGGTCAGGATGTGGCTCTTGTACGCCTTCAGGCGCCGCACTTTTCCCGATCCCGTGATCGAGAAGCGCTTCTTGGCGCCGCTATGGGTCTTCATCTTCGGCATGATATGCTCACGGCTACGGTAAACGTTCTGAGCAACGTGGCGCCCATTCACCAGAGCGCTGCTGCGATCACGCGCTGATTATTTCGGCGCGAGGATCATCGTCATCGACTTCCCTTCCATCATCGACGGGCTTTCGATCTTGGCGATGTCCGCCAACTCCACCGAAACACGATCGACGACCAGCTTGCCCAACTCCGGGTGCGCGATCTGTCGACCGCGGAACATCAATGTCACCTTCACCTTGTTCCCTTCTTCGAGGAATCGGCGCGCGTGGCGCGTCTTCGTTTCGAAGTCATGATCATCGATCCCAGGGCGGTACTTCACTTCCTTGAGATGGATGACGTGCTGCTTCTTCTTCGCCAGCCGCGCCTGTTTGGCCTGCTCGAACTTGAACTTCCCGTAGTCCATGATGCGGACCACGGGTGGCCGCGCTGCAGCCGCCACTTCGACGAGGTCGAGCCCCTGCTCAGTTGCCTGGGCCAATGCCACGTCGACTTCCATGATGCCGAGCTGACTTCCGTCGGCGGCGATCACGCGAACGGGGCTGATCCGGATTTGCCGGTTCACCCGTGGCGGACGCTTGGTCGAATCCTGAATAGGCCGAACTCCGGTGAATAGACACAGAAAACGCGGACCCCAGTGAGGAATCCGCGTCGCAACGAGTACTGCACCGCACGCGCACGAGGCACGTCGGTGAAGCTCGGTTCGATGGACTCCAGCAGCGCACCTCGGGGAATGCGCACATTCCGCGTCGAGGGCCGAAGGGTGGATCGGGCGTCGCTGCCCGGTCGCTTCTCGGTTGTGGTCGTGCTCTTCAACAACACCAACGTCCTAACCCCAGAAAAGTAGACGACTTAGCCTCGGGGTCAACCCCCCGGGCCCGGGAAGTTACTCGGCGAGGCGATACCCCTTCCCGTCCAGCGCGACCCGACCGAATCCGACCGCCGCATCGTGCTCGAAGACCAACTGCCAGTCGCCGGCCAGTGCCTGGCCCAACAGCGCCCGCTTGGACTCCAATGTCACCAGCGGCTCCACGTCGTAGCCCATGATCCAAGGAAGCGGGAGGTGATGGGCGGTCGGGACCACATCGCCCAGAAAGCAGAGCGTTTCGCCCGCCGATTCCAGGACCACACTCTGATGGTGCGGCGTGTGGCCGGGGGTGCGCCGCACCCGAATGCCCGGGCGGAGCTCCGGCTCGCCCTCGATCAGGTCGAAACGGTCGGCCGCGAACAGGACGTCCCAATTGTGCGGGAAATAGCTGGCCGATGTCCGTTCGTTCGCGCGCCGAGCGTACTCGTATTCCCCTCGCTGCACGACATAACGCGCATTGGGAAATGCGGCCAGCACCTCGCCCGCCTCGTTGCGGTAGGTGTTGCCACCGGCGTGGTCGAAGTGGAGATGCGTGTTGATCACCAGCGTGATATCGGCCGACGCGAACCCCGCACGGGCGATGCCGGCCTCGAGTGCCGTGCGACCGGGCGCACGCGCCACGTCGGCCTGATTCTCGATGCCGTAGATGTCGTGGAACTTGGTCGTTTCCTTGTTGCCGACACCGGTATCGATCAGCACCAGACCGTCATCGTGCTCGACAAGCAGACAGCGCATGCCCATCGGAATGCGGTTCTTCTCGTCGGCGGCGATTTTGCGCTCCCACAGCGGCTTGGGCACCACGCCGAACATGGCCCCGCCATCAAGCTGCTGGCCGCCTGCCTGAATTGCATGCACGCGCCACCGACCGACGGTGCGAGTATCGAGCAACGGTTCCGGAAAACTCACGCGATATAGTCCTCGATAGCGGGGTGCGGGAATGCGCGGCGACGACGGTCGGACGCGGTGCGCGACCGCCGCGAAGCAGGCGATGCCAGCCGCGCCTCGAGCAGCGGCCAACTGTCCAGTCCCTCGTCTTCGGCCACGCGGAGCAAGCGCAACAACACCTTCGCCGTCGCCTCGGCGTCGCCCAGTGCGCGATGTCGTGCCGACACGTCGATGCCGAAGTGTCTCGTGACATGATCGAGCGAGCGGCGCGCCAACTGCGGCAGGAGCAGGCGTGCGAGCCGCACGGTACACAGACGGGGACCGCTCAAGCGTACGCCGCTGGTGGACAGTTCTTCGCTGACAAACCCCCAGTCGAATGCGGCGTTGTGGGCCACGAACACGTGACCAGCCAAACGCGAGGTCACCTGCTCCGCTATCTGACGAAACACCGGCTGGTCTTTCACCATGTCCCACGAAATGTGCGTGAGCGACGTGATGAAGGACGGAATCGGTCGCTGCGGATTGACCAGCTGAACGAAGGACTCGACGATCTCACCGCCGCGCACTTGCACGATGGCAATCTCGGTGATGCGATCGCCTTTCCCGGCCCGTGAACCGGTCGTCTCGACGTCGACGACGGCAAAGTTCACGGCAGCAAACCCCGGTTGCGGCGCGGCCTCGCCACGTGCGTCGCGGAGGTGGTCGCTCCGGCCGGCGACGGGGGCGGCACCGGCGGGGCGAGCCGATCCGCGC
>JAGNMU010000496.1 GCA_017991005.1 Gemmatimonadaceae bacterium
TGCAGTCGGCTATGCCGATGAAGCGCACTTCAATCGCGCGCTGCGCGCCGCCACCGGTCTCACGCCGGGGCGCTATCGCGACCTCATCGACGCCCTCGATGCGCACGTCGACGTGCGCGCGAGCGGCTCCTGACGCCACACCAGGTTGCGGAAATTCAAGGCAGCCGAGGCGTCGTCCAGCAGGTTAACGCTACCTCGCTGCACTGAACACGATGGTCAAGGAGTGGTCGTGTCGTTCCGTCTCTTGATAGGGCTTGCCGCTTTTCCCGGCGCGATCGCGGCACAGCCGGCCACGCGTGCCATCGCTCCTGCACAACTGGTCGCAACGGTCGATTCCGTAGCCACGCGCGCCATCGCCGACGGTCTGGCGCCGGCTCTCGGCGTCGCCATCACCATGCGTGGTCGCATCGTGCTGGCGAAATCGTACGGCATGAACGACACGGATGCCCGCGTGCGTGCCGATGACCGCACGCTCTGGTACCTCGCATCCACCAGCAAGTCGCTCACCGGATTCGGGATCGCGCTGCTTGCGGCCGACCATCAACTCCGACTGTCTGATCCCATCGTGTCGCTGCTGCCGCACGCACGCTGGCATCCGACGGTCCACGCCGACTCGCTGACCCTCGCGCACTTTCTGTCGCATACCCATCGCGTCGACGACCGCGCGGTAGTCATGAACGCCGCCTTCACTGGCGAAATCCCCGAAGCCCGCTGGCCGACGCTCTTGGCTGCGGCTGAACGCGCCCCCACCGCCGATCTCGTCTACACCAATCTCGGCTACAACGTGGCGGCGATGGTCATCGACGCCAAGCAGCCGCAGGGATGGAAGCGCTTTCTCGAGCGCGCCGTGTACCGGCCCGCCGGCATGCGCCACACGTACACGCGCGTGTCAGGCATCGATGCAACGCGGATCGCCAAACCGCACCGCACCCGCGCCGACGGAGGGTTTGCCACCACGCCGTTCTTCAAGACCGACGCGACCATGAATGCCGCCGGTGGGCATCTGGCGACCCTCACCGATCTCGCGCGCTGGACCATCGTGCACATGGACAGTGGCATGCTGGACGGTCGCCGCGTGTTCCCCGCCCAGGCCGTCACGCTGGGCCAGACGATGCTGGCACCACACACGCGTGAAGCGGCGAGATCATTCGCCTACTTCTCGCGCGACGGATGGGGCGCCGGGTGGGACATCGGGTCGTACGACGGCGTGCGCATGATCAGTCGGTTCGGCAGCTACGACGCGACGCGTTCACATCTGTCATTCCTGCCGTCACGCCGGATCGGCGTGGTGGCGATGTCGAACGGCGGCGTGTCGATGTTGACCGATGTCATCGCCGCGCTCGCCTACGACCTCGAGGCCGGGCGCCCCGATGCGATGACACGCGCCGAACAACGCATGCAGGACATCCGTAGCCGGCAGGCCGCGTCGGTTCGCAACGTCGCCGCACAGGACTCGGTGCGTGCCGTGCGGCAGCAGCAACCACTTGGTCGGCCGCTGCGCGACTACGCCGGTGTGTTTGCCGATTCGCTCTACGGCCGCATCGTGTTCACCGAACGCGACGGACAGCTCCAGTATCGCTGGGGAGCGTTGTATGGCCCCGTCGAGATCTTTGATGCCGCCAAGCAGCAGATGCGAGTGGAGATTGCCGGGAGCGGAGCCGTCGTCACCTATGTGTTCGTGGGCGACGGTCCGGCCACGCAGGTGACGCTGCAAGGAGCGACGCTGCGCCGATGCCCGGATGCAACCCCGGACAGATCGCACGACGCGCCGTGCGCTGGCATCAGAGCCACAAGAACCCGGGATGATCCTCGCCCGTGAGCGCGCGAATTGCACGTTCGTATATTCGCGCGCCGCGATCGCCATTGGTGAACACCACCATCGCCGTCTCGCCGACGGGATCCGCAAAGTAGTAGTTCTTGTAGCCCGGGTTGTCACCCCACTGCCAGGCGTAGGTGCGCGACCCAATGGTTTCGAGACCGACGCCGAGTCCCCACTGAATGCGCGCATTGCAGCGAATCTGCGGAGTCATCATCTGCGCGACGATAGTGGCGTCGGCGCCGCCCCGCGTGCGAGCCGTGACCATGTGCTGCAGGAAGCGCGCAAAATCCGACGCTGTCGTCAGCAGGCTGGCGGCGGCGTTCGGTGACAGAAAATTTGGCAGCACGGGCAAGGTTGGCTCCGCCGACCGCATCGCCTGCTCGACGTCCTCCACGCGTGCCGCTTCCGCGCTGAGACCGCGTTCCGACATCTGTTGACGCAGTGCGAGCATCGTAGGCCGGCCAAATACCACAGACGGTCCGCCGCGTCCGTCGTGGCCGGCCGCACGATTCACCTCCAATTCGGCCAGCGACGCCATACTCGAACGCGTCATGCCCAGTGGCGCAAAGACACGCTCACGCATGAGCACACCGATGCTCTTGCCGGTGAGCTTTTCGAGGATGCGCTGCAAGAAAAAGAAGCCTTCGCCCGAGTACGACCAGCGTGAGCCGGGTTCGAAGTCGGCCGTGAGCAATTGGGCCGGCGTGTTGCGCCAATTGCGCCAACCGCCGGAATGACTGAGCAGATGGCGAGCGGTGATCGTCGCCGATCGTGCATCGTTCGGATTGGGAAGTGGCAGGTATTCCCGCACGGGCCGGTCGAGCGAAACGAGTCCTTCCTGCACAAGACCCAGAAAGACCCATGCAAAAACTGTCTTGGTCAATGACGCCGCCGCGTAGACGGTATCGGGCGTGACGCGATCAGCCTCGCCGGCGCGCGAGACACCAAGTGCCAAGGTACTGACCCGGCCGCGTGTGATCTGCGCGAGACTCAGCGACGGCACACCGGCCAGCGGCAGCAGCGCGCTCAGCTCGGCCTCCGTCCGCGACTGCCGCGCCGCATCAGCAGCTACGCGCGTCGTGGCAGCAACGTCTGCGTGGGCGCCTGGCACGGTGAGCGCAACGATGCCCATACTCAGGCGTTCGATGGCGGCTCGGCGAGGCAGCGTGTCGCGGTGAGGGGGCAACGAAGACATCGGCGATGTTGGTGGGAGTGAGTCGGTAGCGTGCTGCGCACTATTGGCTATGGGATCACGCGGTGATTGGACACGCGCCGACGGCGTAACGTTGGAATGCGCTCGGGTGGCCGTCGCGCCGCCAGCCGGGCGCTCACCAGCGAATCGAAACCCCAATCCCCGTCTGTCCGCGCACCAACACCGATGTCCGTACCGTCGCACGCGTCTCCACCCAGGTGTCGCGGTCGCCGCCCAGCGACATCAAGATGCCCAGACCCGCGCCGAGTGGGACGGTGAACAGACTGATCAGCGCGCCAGCGGCGAGCCGTTCGGAGTTGTTCAATTCGGCACACTCGACTGGGTCACCGGTCAAGAACGACTCGCATCCTGTGGGATTGTACGTTGCCGCCCCAATAGCGGCCGCGCCGATACCCAGCGCCACGCCACCAAGTACTCCGCCTTTGATCCGCGACCCGTTGGTCGAATGTTTGGTACTGACCAGCAGTTGCTGCACGTTGGCCCG
>JAGNMU010000074.1 GCA_017991005.1 Gemmatimonadaceae bacterium
GCGTCGCGGGGCAGCAGCGGGTCGGCCTGTACGGAAAAGAGTTCGAGCGCATTGGCCGGGCACACAAACCGACCGAGCATCCACCCCGAACCACCGGCCCGATAGTGTGCGAAGTTGCGGACGGCGCCGGGCATCGCCAACGCGGCCGGTGGAAACAGGCCGGCGAAGTCGACAATCCCTTCAAGCAGCACGCGCGTGGCGTGGTCGGTAACAGGTGGCAAGCGAACTGGCATAGGACGATCCGTGCTTACATCCCCTCGAAATCCAGCGCGAGATCGAGCGCCGGGGCCGAATGTGTGAGAGCGCCCACCGAGATACGATCGACGCCGGTCTCCGCTATGCGTCGGACCGAATCGAGTGTGACCCCGCCGGACGCTTCGGTGGTGGCTTTCTGATGGCACCGCGCGACGGCGTCCCGCAGCATCTCGATCGACATGTTGTCGAGCAAGATCCAGTCGGCGCCGGCGGCGAGCGCCTGCTCCACCTGCGCGAGTGAATCACACTCGACCTCCACCGGTGTATTCGGCGCCGCGATCGCGCGCGCGCGCGCCACGGCGGCGGCGATATCCCCGCCAATGGCCGCGAGGTGGTTGTCCTTGATCAGCACACCGCTGCGCAGATCCATCCGGTGATTCATGCCACCGCCCGCCCGCACGGCGTATTTCTCGAGCGCGCGCCAGCCTGGCGTCGTCTTGCGGGTGTCAAGAATCTGCGCCTTCGTGCCAGCCACGGCCGCCACGAAGGCCGCGGTGAGTGTCGCGATGCCGGAGAGGCGCTGCAGGTAGTTGAGTGCGACGCGTTCCGCCGACAACATGCCGCGTGCATGTCCGGTGAGATGAAGCACCGACGCACCCGCCGCGACGCGCGCGCCATCTTCCGCATCCACGCGGATGGTCATACCGGCGTCCAACTGGCGGAACGCCTCCACCGCGAGTGCGACGCCGGCAATCACGCCGTCGTGGCGTGCCACCAGACTGCCGCGCACGTGCCGGGTGCTGACCACCGTGGCGAGGGTGGACACGTCGTTGAACGCCTGATCCTCGTCGAGCGCCACGCGCACTTTCGCGCGCACGTCATCGGGCGACAGCGGGAACTCCAGCGCCGACGCAGCCCGGCTGCGAATGGCCGGGGTATCGAGCGGCGTGATGGTGCGCGGCTTGATGATCTCGAACGGCTTGGAGGGCGTCGGTCTCAGCGGCGGATGGTAGTCACTCATTCACCAGGATCCTCGGGGCCAAATGGACTGGGATTGCCGCCTCCGATCGCCACCATGCGCTCGATGGACGTGCGCGCGCGTGCGGCGGTCTCCGCCGGGACGGTAATGCGGTGCTGCCGGTGCAGGAGCGCGTCGCGCACCTTCGGCAACGTGGTCACCTTCATGTACGCACATTGCGCCCGATCGTTCGCCGCGATGAAGTGTTTGGCGGGATGTTCGCGACGCAACCGGTGCAGAATGCCAATCTCGGTGGCGACGATGAACGTATCGTTGTCCGTTTGGGCGGGGCGCTTGATCATGCCCTCGGTGGACAGAATGTGTACCCCGTCGCCGGCAATGGCGCCGGCGCTGATCGCCTCAACAACCGGGGTGGCGCATCCGCACTCCGGGTGAATGAGAAACTCCGCGCCGGGATGCTGCGACCGCGTGAGATTGATGTGCTCCGGGTCGATACCGGCGTGCACATGACATTCACCCATCCACACGTGGATGTTCGCGCGGCCCGTGACGCGACGGACGTGCGCCCCCAGGAACATGTCGGGGAGAAACAGGATCTCGCGGTCGGCGGGAATCGCGTTCACGACGTCCACCGCATTTCCCGAGGTGCAGCAGTAGTCGCTCTCCGCCTTCACTTCGGCCGTCGTGTTGACGTAGGCCACCACGATGGCGCCGGGATGTTCCGCCTTCCATGCCCGCAACTGCGCGGCATCGATGGTGCTGGCCAGCGAACAGCCCGCGGCCAGATCGGGGAGCAGTACCGTCTTGTGTGGCGAGAGAATGGCTGCCGTCTCCGCCATGAAGTGCACGCCGCAGAAGACGATGACATCGGCCGACGTCTTGGCGGCCTCGCGCGAGAGTCCCAGCGAATCGCCGACGTAGTCCGCGACATCCTGAATCTCCGGGCGCTCGTAGTTGTGCGCGAGGATCACCGCATTCCGCGATGCCGCGAGCGCGCGGATCTCCGCCGCGAGTGCGGGATCGTAGTGCGCTTCAAGAAGAGTCATCTGCCTACCAGGTAATGTGTCGGTCTTGCCACTTGCGGCGTGTCTTTGGAAAATCGCTACGGAAGTGGCCTCCACGCGACTCCTTGCGCAAAAGCGAGGCTTCCGCCACCAACGTGGCCGTGGTGTGCAGGTTTCGCTCTTCGGTCGCGCCAGGGGGAAGACGTTCACCGATCTCAGCCAGTCGGGCGAGACACTTGCGCAGGCCCGGCGCGGTGCGCGCGATGGAGGCGTAGTCCCACATCACCTGACGCACCTCATCGGCCGCGACCTGCGCCGCGCCGCGATCGTCGAGCGCCGGTACTTCCCAGTCGGTCGCGTCCGGCTCGGGCAGGCCTTCCGGCGTTTCGATCAGGTCGCGCGCCACGCGTTCGGCGAAGACCAACCCTTCGAGCAGCGAATTGGAGGCCAGACGATTGGCGCCATGCACGCCCGTGCGGGCGACCTCGCCAACGGCATACAGGCGCGACAGACTCGACCGGCCGGCCAGGTCGGTGACCACGCCGCCCATCATGTAGTGTGCGGCCGGGGTGACCGGGATAGGCTCCCGCGACGGGTCGATGCCGCGAGCCTTGCAGATCTGGAAGATCCCCGGAAAACGCGCGATGAACCCCTCGCCCAGCATCGTCGCGTCGAGAAAGACCGTGCCGTGCGCCTGCTGCTCGCGGAAGATCTCGCGGGCCACGACGTCGCGCGGCGCCAATTCAGCCAGACGATGCCGTTTGGGCATGAACCGCTGCCCCAGCGCGTTCAGCAGAATCGCCCCCTCCCCTCGCACCGCCTCCGAGATGAGGGCCAGCGGATTTTCCCGGGTATCGAGCGCCGTGGGGTGGAACTGCACGAACTCCATATCCGCCAGGCGTGCGCCCGCGCGATGCGCGATGGCAAAGCCGTCGCCCGTGGCCACCTGAGGGTTGGTGGTGTATCGGTAAATTTGACCGCATCCACCGGTTGCGAGGACGGTCGCGTCGGCAACGATCTCCACCGCGCGCCCGGCGATACTGGCCCGGACGCCCGCGCAGCGCACGCCGTCGCCGCCTTCCACCAGCAGCAACTCAAGAACGCGTGCCGTTTCCTGCACGGTGATGGCACTCGACTCCCGCACCTTGGCGACGAGGGTGCGGGCCACCTCGGCACCGGTCTGATCGCCATGGGCGTGGACAATGCGGTGCCGGGAGTGCGCCGCCTCTTTGCCCAGCTTGAAGGCGCCGTTGGGGTCGAGGTCAAATCGCGCCCCGACGGCTTGCAACTCGCGGACCCGGGCCGGACCTTCCTCGACGAGGACCTGTACCGCCTCGGCGTCGCACAGCGCTGCGCCGGCGGCGAGCGTATCCCGTCGGTGGAGTTCAGGAGAGTCGCCGGCGCCCAGCGCGGCGGCGATCCCGCCCTGCGCGTAGGCAGTGGCGGAGTCGAAAAGGGATCGCTTGGTGACCACAGTCACCGAACCATGCCCTGAAGCTCGCCAAGCGGTGTGCAGACCAGCAACTCCACTGCCCACCACAAGGAACCGCGTGCGGATCCGGTCGGTCATAGTATTTTGAATCAAAGGACTCTGATGCGCCGATGCCAGTTGGCGTTCCCGCCCGGGCGCATCTTCTCTTTCCCTTCAGGAGTCGCGGTCATGCGTCTGTCGTTTGCGTGCGGTGCCGTAGCAGCCGGTCTGATGGCCGGCGTGTCAGTGGCGCCTGCCGTTCTTTCGGCTCAGCCCGGTGGCGTCAGCGCCGCCTGCTCGATCGATCCGAATAGCCCCAAGGAGCTGGCGATTCTCGAGCTGCAGGTCCAGCGCGCGCGTGGTGCACAGGCGCCCGCCGACCGGCAGTCCGCACTCCGCAACATCATGAAGGAGCTCGACACCAAGCCGGAGCGTTTTGTCAAGAATCCGGCGGGCTTCAACATGCGGCTGGTGCAGGCGCTGACGATGTGGGCCGTCGAGCCCGGCATCGGCATGACGCCGGCGCGTGGCTCGATCGGCTACGTGTCCAACCCCGGCGAACCGATCGATCTCGTCAAGTCGCTCGACGATTCGTACAAGGCGATCGTGGCCGCGATTCCGGCGTGCGAGTCGGAAGTGGCCAGCCTGCGGCAGAGTGATGCGTGGTTGGCGATGACCCGCCGCGCCCTCGACGCGTCGAACGGCGGCGAAATGGATACGGCTGAGATCTACGCCAAGCGTTCGCTGATGCTGTATGCGCAGAGTCCGTACCCGCACTATGTGCTCGCCAACGTCGCCAACCAGAAGAAGGATCGCGCGGCGGCGATGTCGGAGTGGAAGCTGGTCATTCAGGAATCCGGCGCGGATACGACGTACCGTGAACTCCGCAACAGCAGCCTCTATCTGCTCAGCGTGAACCAGCTCGAAGCCGCCGAAAGTGCCACCGGCGCGCAAAAGGCGTCGCTGGCCCGCGAAGCGGCCAACTCGTTCAAGTCGCTGCTGGCCGCAACGCCGGATACGCCGGACGCGCCGAACATCATGGCCAGCTGGGCGGACGCGCTGAAGATGGCGGGTGATTCCGCGTCGGTGCCGTCGATCTATGCCGACATGCTGACCAAGCCCGACGGGTACACCGATGTCGCGTTGACGATGGGCGGGGTCATCGCCACACAGTCGAACAAGTCGGACGATGCCATCGCGCTGTTTGCTGCCGCCGCGAAGAAGAATCCGCTGGCGCGCGACGCCCTGCGCAACCTCGCTGCGACGTACTATGGCAAGGACCAGTTTCAGCAGATGTTTGCCCCGACGCAGAAGCTGATGGAGATCGACCCGAACAACTACGACGGCTGGATGATGCTGGCGTATGCGGGTCAGGGCCTGGCGAAAGCCGTGAAGATGCCCGAAGTGAAGAAGGGCGTGGCCCCCACCACCGCGCAGCGCACGGCGATGGAAGCCGCTGCAGCGGATCGCAAGGCGTGGAACGATACCACGCTCAAGTACATGGGGATCGCCGAGGCGCTGCCCGTGAAGGTTGACGTGTCGTCGTTCTCGCGCACGGCCAAGGACGCCTCGCTGACGCTGCAGTTCCAGCAGATGGCCGAAGCGGCCGGCACATACAACGTGACCGTCGAATTCGTCGATCTCGCGGGCACGGTGACGGGCAGTGCGACGCAGTCGGTCGGCCCGCTCAAGAAAGGCGAGTCCAAGAGCGTGTCGTTCAAGGCACCGGCGACCAACGTGGCCGGCTATCGATACAAGCCCATCAAGTAAGAACACGGCAAATATCCGATGACGACGTTCGTGCGCGGTACCGCCGCGCGGTGCGTCATCGCGGGATTGTTGTTGTGGAGCACGCGCGCCGGAGGCCAGTCCTCCGGCGCGCGTGTGTCGTTTGCCGGGTGGTCGTTGCCGCGACCGGAGCTCGACGCCGGTGCGATGGGGGTCGGTATCGTCACCCACGCGGCGCCGGCGATCTTTGGCGAATCGCGCACCGAAGGGTACCTGACACAGCCGAGCCTCTTGGGACAGCTGCGCATCGGCACCTTTGCGATGACCGGCACGCTGAATCTCGAGGGCTACACGCTGCGGCGCGGCGAGCTCAACGCCGGCATTTATGGCGAGGGCTATGTTGACCGGCGTCACCCACACACGTTGGTCCATGAGGCGATGTTCTCATGGGCCACGCCAGAGCGGCGACGGTGGCAGCTGTCGATCGCCGCGGGCAAGGGATTCACGCCATACGGCACCGATGACCCGATGATGCGGCCGATGGTCAAGTTTCCGGTCAATCATCACCACGCTCAGATCATCGAACGGGTGCAAACGATCGCGGCCGTCCGACTGGGGCCGCGCGGTCGCGCGGTGACACTCGAACATGCCGTCTTCAATGGAGACGAACCCATCGGGCCGTTCACCGGGCCGGTGTGGAGCCGCTATGGCGACTCGCATGCCACCCGGCTGACGTTCATGCCCACGACGTGGCTCGAGGCGCAAGCGAGTCGCGCCTTTGTCCGATCGCCAGGCATCACACAGGGCGGCGCCTTCGATCACACGCAGCGCAGCGCGTCGGTGCGCGTGGATCGTTCGGGGTCCTCGGCGCACGCCGCACACGAGATGTCGGGCGGCGGGTCTCACATGGCGGCTTCGCGTGCCGACCGCCGGTACGTGCTCCTCGAAGTCGCACAAACCAGCGAGGGGTTTGGCAGCCGCGAAGTGTTTCAGTATCAGAGTCTGTTGGCTGAGGCGATGGCGACGCACCGCGGATGGGGCGTGGCCTTGCGCGCAGAACGTACCGATCGGCCGGAGAGCGAGCGATTGCTCGACCCGTTTCGTGTCGCCAACGGACACATCGATTTTCAGATCATCGGCATCACCCGCTGGTCGGTCGGTACCGTCCAGCTGTCCGCCCCACCCTCGTCGCTGCCGATCCTTCGGCGCGCGCATCTCGCCCCATTCGTGGAGATCGGTGCGGCGCGCGGCACCAGTTTACGGACTCCGTCGGTGTTCGTGCCGCGCGAGTTCTACGGCGCGAATACCTTGTGGTCGGTGACGGCCGGTGTTCGCGTGCATGTTGGAGAGATGCGGGCACGGATGGGCCGGTACGGCGTGCTCGATGTGCGGCCACTTCCCACTCCTCCGCAATGACCCAGTCCATTCGTTCGACGCTCGCCGCTGCGCTGATCCTGCTCGTTGCCTCAACGTCGGCCTGTGGCGGTGGCGGCGATGGTCCCAGCGATCCGGTCGTCACGCCGAGTGTTGCGGTAGCGACCGTGGCCTCGCTGGCGGGGACACGTGGGGCCTCGGGTACGGTCGACATCACGATCACGCGGCGTGGCGGATACACCGGCACCGTGACGCTGGGTGTGGGCGGCATGCCGACCGGTGTCACGGCGTTTCTCAATCCCAGCACCTTGAGCGGCACCGCCACCACAGCGACGCTCACGTTGGTGGCGTCGGCGACGGCCGCTGTCGGCACAAGCACCATTTTCGTATCGGCCACCGGCGATGGCATCACCACCGGCGTCACGACGTTCCCATACACCATCGCCTCACCGGCGGCGGTGAATCTGACGTCATTGGGTCGCGGGGTGGTGAACGATCGCTATACCGCCGAAGTGTGGGTGCGCGGTACGACGGCGTACACCACGACCTGGGGCACACGGGCCTCCGTGCGCGGCAATGCCATCAAGATCTGGGATGTGGCCGGCAATACGCCCACACTTGTCGACTCGCTGATTGTGGCCAACGCGGGAACGCTGGGTGATGTGCAGGTTTCCGATGACGGCACATTGCTGGTGGCAGGGATCGAGCCCAATCCGAATGGCGGCCTGGCCATCTATCAACTGGACACGCCGCGCTCGGCCCGACTGCTTGCACGCACCACCGGCGGCGAACTCGCGTACGGGGTGCACACGGTGGAGATCGCGCGCGTGGACGGCGTGCTGTACGCCTTCTGCTCCATCGACCCGGCGAGCGGTGTGGCCGCCAGACTCGTGATCGTCAGCCTGGCCAATCCGTCGGTGCCGCAGACCGTGGCGTCACTGCCGATGGGCGCCCCGTTTGTGCACGATGTGTTCGTGCGCGACGGACTGCTGTTCACCGCTGAGTGGAACGACGGCGTCGGGATCTGGGACATCGGCGGCGGTGGTACCGGCGGGACGGTCGCGGCGCCCAAGCGCATCTCCCGACTGGTGACCAACGGCGGTCAGGTCCACAACATCTGGTGGTACCACGATCCCGTGACCAACAACAAGCGGTATCTGTTTGTGGGCCAGGAGGGACCGGGCATCATCGGCTCCAGTTCGACCGGCGACGTGCATGTGGTGGATATCAACACCATCACCGCACCGGTCGAGGTCGCGAGCTACACCGTATCCGGGGCGGGCACGCACAATTTCAGTGTCGATGAAGCCAACGGCCTGCTCTACGCCGCCTATTACAATGGCGGTGTCCGTGTGCTCGATGTGCGTGGCGCTCTGGGCGCCTGCACCGCTGCAGAAAAAACGCTCGACGGGCGGTGCGACCTGACACTGATGGGCCGGGAGAAAGCGCTCTTTACCGGCACCGGCACGGGCGTATACGTGTGGGGGGTGCATTGGAGCAGCAGCGGCGTCTTCGCCAGCGACATGCTCAACGGTCTCTGGCGCATAACCCCTGCGGTCAGATAGCGCGCAACCCCTTCCGTCACCCTCACCCGAGGGTGAACCTTCGGGGCCATGCGCCGGACCCTTTTTCTGATCGGGGCGCTTCTCCTCGCCCATGTCGCGCTGCTCGCCGTCACTCCCTCGGGCGCGACCAAAGCCGACAATTCTGAAGGCCTCGATGTCGGCATCGTTTTCGATGTCGGCGGTCGCGGCGATAAGTCGTTTAACGACGGCGCGTACCTGGGCGGCCTTCGCGCCGCCGAGGCGCTTGGCGCGCGCGTGCGTTTCATCGAACCCGGTGAAGGCTCCGACCGCGAAGCCGGCTTGCGTCTGCTGGCGGCCGAAGGGCTCGATCTGGTGATCGGCGTGGGATTCATCTTCAGCGACGATGTGAACGTGCTCGCGAAGGAGTATCCGAACGTCCGCTTCGCCGATGTGGACTACGCCGTGTCCACCGACAGTGTGGGCAATCCACTGCCGATGCCCGACAATCTCGTGGCGCTCAAGTTCCGCGAGGAGGAGGGGTCGTTTCTCGTCGGCGCGCTCGCCGCGCTGGTGGGCAAGAGCAAGAAGGTCGGCTTCATCGGCGGCATGGATATCGCGCTCATTCACAAGTTCGAAGCGGGTTACCGCGCGGGCATCAAACATGTGTGCCCCGATTGCGACGTGCTGGTCGCGTACGCGGGCGTCACACCGGAGGCGTTCCGGAATCCCGGCAAGGGCAAGGAGATGGCGCTCAGTCAGTACAGTCAGGGCGTGAATGTCATCTTTCATGCATCCGGGTCGACCGGACTCGGTGTTTTCGAGGCGGCGCGCTCAGCGGGCAAGCTGGCCATCGGCGTGGATGCCGATCAATTCAGCGAAGCGCCGGGCTTTGTGCTGACCAGCATGGTCAAGGGCATCGACGAATCGGTGTTCCAGGCCGTCAAGGCGGTGAAGGACGGCACCTTCAAAGGCGGCATTCAGCAGTTTGGGCTGGCCGAGAACGGCGTGGGCTACATCTACGATGCGAACAACAAGGCGCTGATTCCGCCCGCGGTTCGCGCCAAGCTCGATTCACTGACCGCCGACATCATCGCGGGCCGCATCAAGGTGCCCAGCACGCGATGAGCATCCCGATCAGTCAGGCGAACGGATCGATGCCCGCCTCCAGCGCGGTGCGTCTGCAGGGAGTGGCGAAGGGCTTTGGCAGCGTGCTGGCCAATCGTGATGCGTCGCTTGAGGTGGCCACCGGCGAGATTCACGCGCTGGTCGGCGAAAATGGCGCGGGCAAGAGCACGCTCATGCGCGTGTTGGCCGGTATGTATGCGCCCGATGGAGGCCGCGTGCAGGTCAACGGCCGCGACGTCACCGGCTGGTCGACGCAGGATGCCATCGCCGCCGGGGTGGGCATGGTGCACCAGCATTTCATGCTCGTGCCCACGCTGACGGTGGCCGAGAATCTCGTGCTCGGCATGGAGCCGACGCAGGGTTTGCGCATCGATCTCGCCAAGGCCGCCACCGATGTCAAAGCGTTGTCGGCGAAGACCGGACTGCAGGTGGATCCCTCGGCGCTGGTCGCCGATTTGAGTGTCGGCGAGGCGCAGCGTGTCGAGATTCTCAAGGCGTTGTATCGGGGCGCGCGCATTCTCATTCTCGACGAACCCACCGCCGTGCTGTCGCCGCCGGAAGTCCGGGATCTGTGGAACGTGTTGCGACGCCTCAAAGCTGATGGCGGGACGATCATCCTCATCACGCACAAGCTCGATGAAGTGATCGCGATCTCCGACACGATCACGGTGATGCGCGCGGGCATGACCGTTTCGCGATTTGCCACCGCCGGCACCACGCCGCGTGACATCGCGCGGGCGATGGTGGGGCGTGACGTCAGGCTGACGGGTGAATCGGAGGAGACGACGGCGACGGTGGTGGTGGGCGACGGAGCCGGCGCCGAACGCGGTGCGCTGCGCGTGGCTGGCATCAGTGTGAAATCCGATCGCGGTTTGTCGGCGGTGAACAATCTCTCGTTCGAGATTGCCCCGGGCGAAATCCTTGGCATCGCCGGTGTCGAGGGCAACGGCCAGACGGAGTTGCTGGAGGTGATCGCCGGCCTGCGGGCGCCGGTGTCGGGATCGATTCTGATGGGCGCGCGCGACATCACCACACTCTCCGTGCGTGAACGTGCCGACGCGGGGTTGTCGCACATCCCCGAAGACCGTCATCGCCGCGGACTCATTCTCGAGTATTCCATCGCCGACAATCTGATCCTCGGGCGCCAGCATCATTTTGCGACACGCGCCGGACTGGAAACGGCGCGCATCGCCGCGCACGCGACGCAGCAGATCCAAGCGTTCGATATTCGTCCACCCATCGCCACCCTGCCGGCGCGCGCGCTCTCCGGCGGCAATCAGCAGAAGATCGTGATTGCGCGCGAAATGGGACGACCGTTCAGCGTGTTGCTGGCGGCGCAGCCGACGCGTGGTGTCGACGTGGGCGCCATCGAGTTCATCCACGCGCAGTTGCGCCAGGCACGGAACGCCGGCAAAGCCGTGCTGTTGGTGAGTGCCGATCTTCCCGAAGTCATCGGCCTCTCTGATCGTGTGGCGGTGATGTACGGCGGACGCTTTGTCACCGTACTGCCGGCCGCGCAGGCGACGGCCGAGAAGCTGGGTCCATTCATGACGGGAGCCGCATCATGAGTGAACCCAACACGCAGATGAAAAGCACGGGCGAATTGCTGACCGTGCCCGCCGTGCCGCCGCGGGTTGCCGGGAACACGCTGCTGGAAAACACGCTGCCCATCATTGTGGCGCTGGCGATCGCCGCCGTGGTGGGCGACCTGCTCATCCTGACCTTCGGCGAATCGCCTGCGACGGTCTACCGCTTGTTGGTTGAGGGCACGTGGGGCAATGCGTACGGCATCGGGCAGGTGCTGTACAAGGCCACCACACTCACCTTCACCGGTCTCGCCTTCGCACTGGCCGGCCGTGCAGGCTTGTTCAATGTCGGTGCCGAATCTCAACTGGCCATGGGCGGCTTTGTCGCTGGCGTGGTCGGGATGTTGCTGCCGGCCGGCACGCCTGGCGCGCTCGGCCTCCTGCTCTGCCTTGTTGCCGCCGCGGCCGGCGGTGCCACGGTTGCGGCGGTTCCCGGTGCCCTGCGTGCGCGATTCGGCGCCAGCGAAGTGATCGTCACGATCATGCTCAACTTCGTGGTGCTCGCGCTGCTCAATTGGCTGGTGTCGGCAAAGATTCACGTGCCGGAGACCCTTCATACTCCGCCCATCAACAGCGGCGGCGTCCCGCGATTGTCCGATCTCTTTGCCGCGTTTCACGGGAGCGCGGCCAACTGGACGATCATCATCGCCATCACCGCGGCACTGGTTTCGTGGTGGTATCTGTTTCGCACACGCGGCGGATACGAACTGCGTGCGGTCGGACTGCAGCCTGATGCGGCGGAATACGGCGGCATCAGTGTGCCGCGTGTGATCTGGGTGTCGATGTGCATGTCCGGGGCACTCGCGGGACTGGGCGGCCTCAACTTCGTGCTCGGCTACAAGGGATACTACGAAGAGGGTTTTGCGGGCGGCGCCGGATTTCTGGGCATTGCCGTCGCGCTGGTCGGGCGCAATCACCCGTTCGGCATCCTCTTCGCCGCGCTGTTGTTTGCCACGCTGTCGCAGGGCGGGTTGGCGGTGAACGCGCTGGTTCCCAAACAGTTGACGGACATTCTCACGGCCGTCGTCATTCTTGCCGTGGCCACTGCAGTGCCGGAAGTGCAGCGCCAACTGCGGGCAGCAGCGGCCAATGCGCTGGCCGCGTTCACACGCGCATCGGCGCAGCGATTGGCGGCGCAGCGTCCGTCCGCCGAGGGTGACGCATGAGCGCCATCGCATTTCTGCTGCAGACCATTCGCATTGCGATTCCCTACCTGCTCGCGGCCGCGGGTGGCGTGATGAGCGAGCGGGTGGGCATCATTGCGCTGGGGCTCGAGGGGCTGATGCTCTCGGGTGCCTTCGGCGCGGCGATGGGGAGTTATTACGGCGGTAGCCCGTGGATCGGCTTGCTGGGTGCATTGGCGGCCGGTCTCGTAATGACCGGCGTGCTGGCGATCGCGACGCTGCGCTTCAAGGCCAACCAAGTGGTGGTCGGCGTCGCACTCAACCTGCTCGTCGTTGCGGTCACGCGGTTCTTTCTGCGCCTGGTGTTTGACAGCGCCAGCAACTCGCCCCGCGTGCCGGGGTTTGGCGGCGAAGGCACCGCGAACGCGATGCTCGCCAGTTTTGCCAACCCGGTGGTGTGGATCGGGCTGGTCGCGCTGCCGGCGCTTGGCTGGTTGTTGTACCAAACGCCGTTTGGTCTGCGGGCACGTGCGGTCGGGGAAAAGCCCGAAGCCGCTGTCACGCTTGGTATCAACGTGGGCGCCTTGCGACTCAAAGGCTTGCTGCTTGGTGGCGCGCTCGCCTCGCTCGGCGGCGCCTACCTTGCGCTCGACCAGCATCAGTTCACGGATGGCATGACCGCCGGACGCGGCTTTATCGCGCTCGCGGCGGTGATCTTCGGCCGATGGGAGCCGATGCGCGTTGCCGTGGCCTGTCTGCTCTTTGCTGGTGCGGAAACACTGCAGATTCAATTGCAGGGTGCACAGCTCGTTCCCAGTCAGTTCGTCGAGATGATTCCGTACGTGCTGCCGATCGTCGCGCTCGCCGGTGTGGTTGGCCGCAGTGTGGCTCCCGCGGCGCTGGGGAAGAC